>JAOPVN010000472.1 GCA_025966175.1 Modestobacter sp.
CCTCCGGAGTCATGGTCGGCTCGGGCACCGCGAGGGCACGCGGGACGACGCCGACGCCCGGGCGGCGGGCCACCGGGTCCGCCGGGGTCTCGATGACCGGCGGGGCGGCCACCTCGACCGGCGTCAGCACCGCGGAGTCGGCCGCCGCGGTCACCAGCGGCGGGACGGCGGGACCGCAGAGCCCGGCTCCGGCGGCGACCAGGCCGAGGAGCAGCAGCCGGCGGGCGCCCCGGGCGCGAGGGACCCCTGGCTGCACGGCCACCGTCGCACCCCCGTCCCGGTGCCCTGGGCGGGCACCCCGGCGAGGACGCTAGGACGGCGACACGCGCGGACCCGACGACCCGCCCGGCGGCCCGTGGCCGGTGGGGCGGGCGGGGCGAACGAGGCGGGAGGTCAGACCTCGAGCACCCGGGGCGCGTCAGGCGTCAGGCGTCGATCTTCTCCATGACCTCGTCGGACACGTCGTAGTTCGCGTACACGTTCTGCACGTCGTCGCAGTCCTCGAGGGCGTCGATCAGCCGGAAGACCTTGCCGGCGCTGTCCTCGTCCAGCTCGACCTGCACGCTGGGCACGAACCCCGCCTCGGCCGAGTCGTAGTCGATCCCGGCGTCCTGCAGGGCGGTGCGGACGGCGACCAGGTCGCCGGGCTCGCAGACGACCTCGAAGGTGTCGCCGAGGTCGCGCACCTCCTCGGCACCCGCGTCCAGCACGGCCATCAGCACGTCGTCCTCGGTGCTGCCGGCGGCCGGCACCACGACGACGCCCTTGCGGGAGAACAGGTAGGAGACGGAACCGGGGTCGGCCATGTTCCCGCCGTTGCGGGTCATGGCGGTGCGCACCTCCATCGCCGACCGGTTCTTGTTGTCGGTGAGGCACTCGATCAGGACGGCGACCCCGGCCGCGGCGTACCCCTCGTAGGTGATGTTCTGCCAGTCGACGCCGCCGGCCTCCAGGCCCGCGCCGCGCTTGACCGCGCGGTCGATGTTGTCGTTCGGCACGGAGGACTTCTTGGCGCGCTGGACGGCGTCGAACAGCGTGGGGTTGCCGTTGACGTCACCGCCGCCGGTGCGGGCCGCGACCTCGATGTTCTTGATCAGCTTGGCGAAGAGCTTGCCGCGCTTGGCGTCGATGCCAGCCTTCTTGTGCTTGGTCGTCGCCCACTTCGAATGCCCGCTCACGGCTGTCCTCCCTCATCGCCGACGCCGGCTCCGGCGCCGCCGCCCCTTGCATGGTCTCGTGCCCCGTCGGCCATCGCTTCCCGCACCAGCTCCACGAAGAGAGCGTGCACCCGGGGATCTCCGGTCAGCTCGGGGTGGAAGCTGGTCGCCACCAGCCGGCCCTGACGGACGGCGACGATCTTACCGTCGGCCGGTCCCCCCTCGACCCGGCCGAGGACCTCGACGCCCGGCCCCACCTCCTCCACCCACGGCGCGCGGATGAAGACGGCGTGCACCGGGGGCCCCGGGACACCGACCAGGCGCACCGCGCTCTCGAAGGAGTCCACCTGCCGGCCGAAGGCGTTACGGCGGACGGTCACGTCGAGCCCGCCGATCGTCTCCTGGTCGGCCGGGGCGTCGAGCACCGAGTCGGCGAGCATGATCATCCCGGCGCAGGAGCCGTAGGCCGGGAGCCCGCCGCGGACGGCGGCGCGCAGCGGCTCGAGCATCCCGAACCGGGCGGCGAGCTTGGCCATGGTGGTCGACTCCCCGCCGGGGATGACCAGACCGTCGACCTCGGCGAGCTCCTCGGGCCGGCGGACCGGCCGGGCCTCGGCGCCCGCGGCCCGCAGCGCCGCCACGTGCTCCCGGACGTCGCCCTGCAGCGCCAGCACCCCGATCACCGGAGGGCTGGAGACCGCGGTGCTCACCAGCCGCGAGTGGCGTAGTGCTCGCTCTCCGGGAGCGTGGAGACGTTGATCCCGACCATCGGCTCGCCCAGCCCGCGCGAGACCTTGGCGATCACCTCGGGGTCGTCGTAGAACGTGGTGGCCTGCACGATCGCGGCCGCCCGCTGGGCCGGGTCGCCGGACTTGAAGATGCCCGAGCCGACGAAGACGCCCTGGGCGCCCAACTGCATCATCATCGCCGCGTCCGCCGGGGTGGCGATGCCACCGGCGGTGAACAGGACGACGGGCAACGCACCGCGGCGGGCCACCTCGACGACCAGGTCGTAGGGCGCCCGCAGCTCCTTGGCGGCCACGAACAGCTCGGTCTCGTCCAACGTGCCCAGCCGCTTGATGCCCGCCCGGATGGACCGCATGTGCCGGGTGGCCTCGACGACGTTGCCGGTGCCGGCCTCGCCCTTGGAGCGGATCATCGCCGCGCCCTCGGAGATCCGCCGCAGCGCCTCGCCCAGGTCGGTCGCCCCGCAGACGAACGGCACGGTGAACGTGCTCTTGACGATGTGGTGCGCCTCGTCGGCCGGGGTGAGCACCTCGGACTCGTCGATGTAGTCGACCCCGAGCGCCTGCAGCACCTGCGCCTCGACGAAGTGGCCGATGCGGGCCTTGGCCATCACCGGGATGGAGACCGCGCCGATGATCCCCTCGATCATGTCCGGGTCGCTCATCCGGGCGATCCCGCCCTGGACGCGGATGTCGGCCGGGACGCGCTCGAGGGCCATGACCGCCACGGCGCCGGCGTCCTCGGCGATCTTCGCCTGCTCGGGGGTGACGACGTCCATGATCACCCCGCCCTTGAGCTGCTCGGCCATGCCGCGCTTGACCCGGTCGGTGCCGGTCGTGGAGGGGACGTCGGTGGGCTCGGGCTGGGCCAGGGTCACGGGGTGCTGCCTCGCAGATCGTCGGAGAGGGACACCCCAGCGTACGGCGGGTCAGGCCGCGGGCCGCGGGCCGCCGGTGCGCGGAGCCGGCCCGGTGAGGACGGCGTCCAGTCCGTCGTCGATGTCGAAGTACCGGGGCAGCGGGCGGCGCGCGTGCAGTCGCAGCACCCGGGGCAGCCGGCGCCGGCGCAGTGCGCGGGTGTCCCGGACGGCGTCGTTGTAGAACCGCCGGGCCAGCGCGACCCGCATCCCGGCGTCGGTCAGCTCCGCGGCGAGCAGCGGCTCGGGCACCCGGCGCAGCAGGCGGCCCAGCAGGTTCTCGGCCGCCTCGCGGTCACCGGCGCTCGGTGCCCGGGCCCCGGCGGCCGCGG
>JAOPVN010000212.1 GCA_025966175.1 Modestobacter sp.
CCCAGGCCCGCGAGCAGGCCGGCGAGGCCGCGCACCAGGCGCGCACCGCAGTCACCCAGGCCGCCGGCACCGTGCGCCCGGAGAGCGTGCTCGGCACCGTCACCGGTCTGGTCGACGCCGCCCGCGCCCAGGCGCTGGCCGCGATCGGCGAGCTGGCCGACCGGGGCGAGAAGGTCGTCGACGACCTGCGCACCCAGCCCGCGTTCCGCCGGGTCGTCGCCCGGACCGAGCGCGCCGTCGACTCCGTCGAGGACGTCCTGGAGGACGCGCTGGAGGAGACCTCCGAGACCGTCGCCAAGGCCTCGGACGAGGTGACCTCGGTGGCGCAGAAGACCAAGGCGCGCACCGACAAGGCCGTGGACCAGGCGACGAAGGAGAGCCGCGCAACCGCCCGCTCCACCAAGCGCGGCGTCCGGGCGAGCGCGGCCCCGGAGACGAAGGCCGAGGCCGAGAAGGTGACGGTCACCCCGCCGGCCAAGAAGGCGGCCCCGGCCAAGACCACGGCGAAGAAGGCGACGCCGGCCATGGCGACGGCGGACAAGGTCACGCCGGCCAAGGCGACGGCGGACAAGGTCACGCCGGTCAAGGCGACGGCGGACAAGGCCACGCCGGTCACGACGACGGCGGACAAGGCCACGCCGGCCACGGTCGCCGCCGCCAGCGCCACCCCGGTGCCCGACCCGACCGCTGTCCCGGCGAAGAGCACCGGCTCCGCCAGCTGACGCACCGCACCCGGCACACGCCCCGGTATCCGCTCCGGCGGGTGCCGGGGCGCTGTCGTCTCCCCCTCCGGGGGTACGCGCGGCGTGGTCCGGGCGCGTTCCCGGACACCTGCTGGCCAGGCGCGCCTATCCTGTGCGTCATGTTCGGCTTCGACGGGATCGTCTACGCGGTGGTGCTGTACGGCACCCTGGCCCTGGCGGTCTGGGCTTTCGTCGACGCCGTCGTCCGTCCTGCGGCCGGGTTCGTGGCGGCCGGCAAGCTGACCAAGCCGGGCTGGCTGGCCATCACCGGCATCGCCGCGCTGGTCCTGTACTGGCGCGGCCCGCTGGACTTCTTCGGTCTGCCCGCGGTCATCGCCGCGGTCGTCTACCTGGTCGACGTGCGGCCCGCGGTGCGCGGCCTGCGGCGGGGCAACAACAGCTGGTGACGGCAGCACAGCAGGCCGGGTCCCTCGACCCGGCGACCGAGGCGCGCGTGCGGGCCAGCTTCGGCCGGCAGACCATGCTCGCGACCCTCGGGGCGGAGATGGTCGAGGTCGACGCCGGGCGGGTCGTGCTGGAGATGCCCAGCGACCCCCGGTTCACCCAGCAGTTCGGCTACACCCACGCCGGCGCGGTGACGACGCTCGTCGACACCGCGTGCGGCTATGCCGCGCTCACCCGGATGGCGGTCGACCGCGAGGTCCTGACCGTCGACTTCACCACCAACTTCCTGGCTCCGGCCGCCGGTGGGCGGTTCCGCGCGACCGCGACGGTGCTGCGGGCCGGGCGCACGATCGTGGTGACCCGCGGCGAGGTCCATGCGCTGTCCGACGGCGCCGAGCCGCGGCTCGTAGCGGCGATGCAGGCCACGATGATGGCCGTCGCACCGCCGCCGGCGACCCCGGACGTACCGGCGAGCTGAGGGTCAGTACCGGTCGTCGGCCGGCATGAGGACCCAGAGGAGCAGGTAGGCGACGAACTGCGGGCCGGGCAGGATGCAGGAGACGACGAACGCCACGCGCAGCCCGGTGCGGGAGACGCCGAACCGCCGGGCCAGGCCCGCGCAGACGCCGGCGATGACCTTGTGGCGGGTGTCGCGGGTGAGCCGTCGGGACACGGGAGCGGTCATGGGCCGACCCTACGGTCAGTCGAAGATCCCCGCCGGTGGCTGCGGGGAGGGCTGCGCGGCGGCGTCGGTGACCGGGGCGGCGTGCCCGACGAACCGGTCCAGCTCCTCGTCGTGGACCACGCGCGAAGGCATCGGGTCACCGGCGCAGCGGCGGGTCAGCGCGGCGATCGGCAGCTCGGCGTCCGAGGCGACGGCCACGGTGTTGCCGAACCTGCGGCCGCGCAGCGTGCCGGGCTCGGCGAGCAGGGCGACGGTGGCGAAGACCGTCCGCAGCGTCGCCGCCTCGGCCCGGAGGAAATTCAGCGGGGGACCGTCGGAGACGTTCCAGGCGGTGACGCCGCCGGGGCGCAGCACCCGGGCGATCTCGGTGGCAAACTCGACGGTGGTCAGGTGCGCGGGGGTGCGCGCGCCGGCGAAGACGTCGACCAGGACGACGTCGGCGCTGGCGTCAGGCAGCGCCGCCAGGCCCTCCCGCGCATCGGCGGCCCGCACCCGGACCCGGGCGGTGCGGGGCAGCGGCAGCTCGCGGCGGACCAGGTCGGTCAGCGCCTCGTCCAGCTCGACGACCCGCTGCCGCGAGCCGGGGCGGGTCACGGCCACGTAGCGGGCCAGGGTGAGCGCGCCGCCGCCGAGGTGCACGACGTCCAGCGCCTGGCCGGGGTCGGCGGCCAGGTCCAGCACGTGGCCCATCCGGCGGACGTACTCGAACTCCAGGTGGGTCGGGTCGACCAGGTCGACGTGCGACTGCGGAACGCCGTCGAGCGTCAGCTGCCAGGAGCCGTCGCGGTCGGCGTCCCCGAGCAGCTCCGCGGTGCCACCGGCGACCTGCGTCCGGCTGGGCAGGGGGGTGAGGTGTCCGCGGTCCCGGCGGCTCACCGGCTGGCCCCCAGGGACGGGATCAGTGGGGTCGAGAGCACGCCGTCATGGTGCCCCAGCGGCACGCAGGCCCCCGCGGAGAGGTGACCCGTCCGGGGGGATCAGCTGGGTGCGACCGCCGACCAGCGGACGCTGACCTCGCCGTGCTTCCACCGCCGGGTCGGCCCGACCAGCGGCCAGCCGCCGGCGGCGAGGGACTCGCACGCCGCCGCCCAGCGCTGCCGGGGGCCGAAGGTCGACAGCCCCGCCGCGGAGGCCCAGGCGGTGTCGAACGCGCTCAGGAACGCGTGCACCGGCTGCCCCGGGACGTTGTGGTGGATGAGTGCCTTCGGCAGCCGTTCGGCCAGGTCGGACGGGCGCTCCAGGTCCGAGAGCCGGGCCGCCAGGGTGAGGGTGAGTGGGCCGTCCTCGTCGAGCGCGACCCAGGCCGCCCGCCGTCCCCACTCGTCGCAGGTGCCCTCCACGACCAGCCCGCCCGGCGCCAGCGCGCCGCGCATCGTGTCCCAGGCCCGCGCCGCGGACTCCTCGTCGTACTGGCGCAGCACGTTGAACGCCCGCACCACGACCGGCCGCAGACCGGCCAGCTCGAAGCCCCCGAGCCGGAAGTCGACCCGCGGCGGGTCCCGGTGCTCGGCGACCGCCTCGACCCGGATCGGATCGATCTCCAGCCCGACGACCTCGAGCCGGTCGATCTCCGAGGCCAGCCGGTCGACCAGCTCCAGCGTCGTGACCGCCGATGCGCCGTAGCCGAGGTCGACGACGAGCGGCCGGGCCGCGTCCCGCAGCCGGGCGACCTGGGTGGCGACCAGCCAGCGGTCGACCCGGCGCAGCCGGTTGGCGTTGGTGGTGCCCCGGGTGGGCAGCCCCAGCGCGCGGGCCCGGCCCGCGGCCAGCCGCGGCGCCTTGCGGTTGGGGGGCAACGACGCGCGCCGGGTGTGGTCGCTCCCGGGCTGTGTCACGGTCGACGAGGCTAGTCGCGCCTCCGATTACCGTGGTGCCGTGCAGGTGCGCCGAGATGTCCGACTGGCGGACCTGACGACCCTTGCGGTCGGTGGCCCGATCGACCGACTGGTCGAGGTCACCACCCGGGAGGAGCTGGTCGCCGCGGTCCGGGAGGCCGACGACGCCGGCCGCCCGCTGCTCGTGCTGGGCGGTGGCTCCAACGTCGTCGCCCCCGACAGCGGCTGGCCGGGCGACGTCGTCCTGGTGCGGACCCGCGGCGTGGCCCGCCGGGACGCCGGCGAGTCCGTCGAGCTCGAGGTCGAGGCCGGTGAGCCCTGGGACGACCTGGTCGCGGTCACCGTCGAGCAGGGGCTGGCCGGCATGGAGGCGCTGTCCGGCATCCCCGGGGCGACGGGCGCGACGCCGGTGCAGAACGTCGGCGCCTACGGCCAGGAGGTCGCGACGCTGATCACCGAGGTCCGGGTGTACGACCGTGCGGCCGGCGTCGAGCGGGTCTTCCAGCCCGCCGAGCTGGGTTTCTCGTATCGGGACAGCCGGCTCAAGCAGCAGCCCGGCGCCTACGTCGTCCTCGCGGTGACGTTCGCGCTGCGGCCCTCGGCGCAGTCGAGCGCGGTCAGCTACGCGGAGCTGGCGAAGAAGCTCGGCGTCGAGCTGGGCGACACCGCGCCGCTGGCCGACGTCCGCGCCGCGGTACTGGAGCTGCGCCGCGGCAAGGGGATGGTCTGGGACCCGGCCGACCCCGACTCGCGCAGCGCCGGGTCGTTCTTCACCAACCCCGTCGTCCCGGTCGCGGCGGCGGTGCCGGACTGCCCGTCGTGGCCGGCCGGGATCGGTGCCGACGGCGCCGCGCAGGTCAAGCTCAGTGCCGCCTGGCTGGTGCAGCACGCCGGGTACGGCCGGGGCACGCGGGTGGGCAAGGTGGGGACGTCGTCCCGGCACAGTCTGGCGCTGACCACCGAACCCGGTGCCACCGCCGCCGAGCTGATGGCCTTCGCCCAGCAGGTCATCGCCGCGGTGTGGGAGAAGTACGGGGTGACCCTCGTCCCCGAGCCCACGGCCGTCCGCCCCTGAGGATCTGACGGCGCGGCTGGGCCGCTACGTGCGCCGGGGCGGCAGGAGCGGTTCGTGTGGCCCCGGCCGATCCCAGGTGCAGGTGAAGGTGGCCCGCACGTATCCCTCGGGTTCGCCGGGAGGGTCGACGGGCGCGTGCACCACCCGGCCGGCGCCGCCACAACGACAGAGCACCACGCGGTCGGCGTCTCGCCGAGCGCGGTCCAGAACCACGGTGTCCCCGGTCACGCTGCGCAGACTCGTGCGGTCGGCGCTCCGGGACAAGGGATCCAGGCGTGCCGACTGCCGGAGCCGCGTGTTGTCACTCCTCGCGGGCGACCTTGTACTGGGCGGCCTGCGCACGGGGCCGGACGACGAGCAGGTCCACGTTCACGTGGTGCGGCCGGGTGACCGCCCAGGCGATGATGTCGGCGATGTCCTCGGCGAGCAGTGGCTCCCGCACGCCGGCGTAGACGGCGTCGGCCTTCGCCTGGTCACCGGTCCGCTTCAGCGTGAACTCCTCGGTCTTCACCATCCCGGGGGCGATCTCGATCACCCGCACCGGGTCGTAGACCAGCTCCAGCCGCAGCGTCTCGGCCAGCGTGTGCACCCCGTGCTTGGCCGCCGTGTACGACGAGCCGCCCTCGTAGCTGATCAGCCCCGCGGTCGAGCCGAGGAACACCAGGTCGCCGGCGCCGGAGGCCTTCAGCGCGGGCAGCAGCGCCTTCGTCACCCGGACCGTGCCCAGCACGTTCACGTCGAAGGTGCGCTGCCAGGAGTCCAGGTCCGCCTCCGCCACGGGGGCCGCGTCGAAGGCCCCGCCGGCGTTGTTGACCAGCACGTCCACCCGGTCCAGCCCCGCCGCGAAGGCCTCGACGGATGTGGCGTCGGTCACGTCCAGCTGCACGGCCCGCCCCCCGATCCGCTCGGCGAGGGCGGTCAGCCGGTCGATCCGGCGGGCGGCCAGGACGACGTCGAACCCGTCTGCGGCCAGCCTCTCAGCGGTCGCGGCACCGATGCCGCTGGAGGCTCCGGTGACGACGGCGACGCGGCCCGGCCCGGCGAAAGGCGTGCTGGCGGGCGACGATGCAACGGGGCTGGGCATGTGTCCATCCTGGCGTTGTTGCAGACTGGGACGACGACAGGGGTGTCCGGACGGGCGCCGACAGCCACGGCCACAGGTGCCCGAGCGGGAGGAGCAGCGTGCCCGCTCGCCGCCATCCCCGCCAGCCGACGCCCTGGCGGGCCGGTGCCGGGCCGGTCGTCCCCGAGCTGCCGCGGCGCGTCGCCACCCTCTCGGTGCACACCAGCCCGCTGGAGCAGCCCGGTGCCGGTGACGCCGGTGGCATGAACGTCTACGTGGTCGAGGTATCCCGCCGGCTGGCCGCCCGCGGCATCGCCGTCGACATCTTCACCCGTGCGACCTCCAGTGAACAGCCGCCGGTCGTGGAGATGGACCCCGGCGTCACCGTGCGGCACGTCAGCGCCGGCCCGTTCGAGGGCCTGGGCAAGAACGAGCTGCCCGCCCAGATGTGCGCCTTCACCGCTGCGGTGCTCCGCGAGGAGGCCCAGCACGAGCCGGGCCACTTCGACGTCGTCCACTCCCACTACTGGCTCTCCGGCCAGGTCGGCTGGCTGGCCCGCGACCGCTGGGGCGTGCCGCTCGTCCACTCCGCGCACACCCTGGCCAAGGTGAAGAACGCCGCCCTGGCCGAGGGCGACGAGCCGGAGCCGCGCGCCCGGGTCATCGGCGAGGAGCAGGTGGTCGCCGAGGCCGACCGGCTGGTGGCCAACACCGCCGAGGAGGCCCGGCAGCTGGTCGACTTCTACGACGCCGACCCGCGCCGCACCCTGGTCATCCCGCCGGGGGTGGACCTGCAGCGCTTCCGGCCCGGCGACCGGCAGCAGGCCCGGCAGCGGATCGGGGTCGCGCAGGACGCCGTCGTGCTGCTGTTCGTCGGCCGGATCCAGCCGCTCAAGGCCCCGGACATGCTGCTGCACGCCGCGGCCCGGATGCTCGCCGACGACCCGACCCTGCGCCCCAAGCTCCAGGTGCTCGTCGTCGGCGCCCCGAGCGGGTCGGGGCTGACCGAGCCGCAGCGGCTGCAGGAGCTCGCCGTCGCCCTGGGGGTCACCGACGTGGTGCGCTTCCTGCCGCCGCAGCCGCCCGAGCGGCTCGCCGACCACTACCGGGCCGCCGACGTCGCCGTCGTCCCCAGTCACAACGAGTCCTTCGGCCTCGTCGCGCTGGAGGCCCAGGCGTGCGGGACGCCGGTGGTCGCCGCCGCGGTCGGCGGGCTGCCCACCGCCGTGGCCGACGGCGTCTCGGGGCTGCTGGTCCCCGGGCGGGATCCCGACGACTACGCCGCTGCGATCCGCCGCGTCCTGGCCCGCCGCCAGCTGCTCGCCGCCGGTGCCCGCCGGCACGCCGCCGCCTTCAGCTGGGACCGCACGACCGACTCCCTGGTCGACGCCTACGCGGCCGCGATGGCCGAGATGCGCGCCGGCCTGCCGGCGGTCCGCGCCGCGGCCGAGCGGCTGCGCACCCCGCTGCGGCTGCGCGCGCGATGAGCGAGCGCACCGTCTCCGAGCTCGACGCCGTGATCGAGGAGACGCTGCGCGCCGCCGAACTCGAGTTCGAGCACCCCGGGCCGGGCCGGTTCGTGGTGACCCTGCCGGGGGTCAAGAAGCTCAAGACGCTGGTCGGGCTCACCGTCGGCGAGCACGGCTTCCGGGTCGAGGCGTTCGTCTGCCGGCAGCCCGACGAGAACCGTGAGCAGCTGTGGGCCTGGCTGCTCCAGCACAACGCCCGCATGTACGGCGTCAGCTACTCCATCGACACGGTCGGGGACATCTACCTGACCGGCCGGCTCCCGCACGCGGCGGTGACGCCGGAGGAGATCGACCGGCTGCTCGGCTCGGTGCTGACCTACGCCGACGAGCACTTCAACACGATGCTGGAGATCGGCTTCGGCAGCTCGATCCGTCGTGAGTGGGACTGGCGGGTCAAGCGCGGGGAGTCGCTGCGCAACCTCGAGGCCTTCGCGGCGTTCGCCGACCCGGCCCGACGGCCGCCGGAGTGAGCACAGCCGAGCGCACCGAACCGGCGACGGCGGCGGAGCTCCCGGAGGGCTACGAGCGGCGCTGGTGGGTGCTGGCGACGATGATCGTCTGCCTGCTCATGGTGATCATGGGCAACACGATCCTGAACGTCGCGCTGCCCACCCTGCAGCGGGAGCTGTCGGCCACCCAGGGCGAGCTGCAGTGGGCGATCGACTCCTACATCCTCGTCTTCGCCGGCCTGCTGTTCAGCTGGGGTGTCGTCGGTGACCGGATCGGCCGGCGCAAGGTGCTGCTCGCCGGGCTGACCATCTTCGCGATCGGCTCCGTGCTGGCGGCGTTCAGCGGCTCGGCGATCGAGCTGATCGTCTGGCGGGCCCTGATGGGCGTCGGCGGGGCGGCCGTCCAGCCGGCCACCCTCGCCGTCATCACCAACGTCTTCCCGCCCGGCGAGCGCGGGCGGGCCATCGCCGTGTGGGCCGGGGCGGCCGGCATCGCCGTGGCCGGCGGCCCGCTGGCCGGCGGGCTGGTGCTCGAGCACTTCTGGTGGGGCGCGGTCTTCCTGCTCGGCGTGCCGGTCGCGGCCGTCGGCGTGGCCGGCATCCTGCTGGTCGTCCCCGAGTCCAAGGACCCCGCGCCGGGCCGGCTGGACGTGCCCGGGGTGCTGCTGTCCATCGCCGCACTGGGCGGGCTGGTGTACGGGATCATCCGCGGCGGCGGGGGAGCGGGCTGGACGACGCCGGGCGTGCTCGGTCCGCTGGCCGGCGGTGCGGTGCTGCTCGCGCTGTTCATCTGGTGGCAGCGGCGGACGACGCACCCGGCGCTGGACATCACCCTGTTCCGCAACCCGGCGTTCTCCGCATCCGCCGCCGCGTTGGCGTTGAACTTCTTCGCCCTCCAGGGGGCCACCTTCTACCTGGTGTTCTACCTGCAGGGGGTGCGGGGCTACTCCCCGCTGCACAGCGGCGCCGCCCTCATCCCGACCGCGATCGGGATGGCCGTGATGGCGCCAGCCAGCTCGCGGCTCGCCGAGCGGCTGGGCGCCAAGCTCGTGGTCGCCAGCGGGTTCCTGCTCGTCGCGATCTCCTTCGCCGGCATCCAGTTGCTGGACCGGACCACCCCGCTGTGGTTGCTCCTGGCGGTGCTGGCGGTACAGGGGATCGGCGTCGGCACGGTCATCGCCCCGGCGACCGAGGCGATCATGGCGGTCGTCCCCCGGGAGAAGGCCGGTGCGGGCGCGGCGGTGAACAACTCCGTGCGCCAGGTGGGCGGGGCGCTGGGTGTGGCGATCCTGGGGTCGGTGATGGCGACGGCCTACGCGGCACGGCTCGGGGACGCCGTCGACGGGCTCCCGGCAGAGTCCCGGGACCAGGCCCGCGAGTCGATCGTGGCGACGCTGGGGGCCGTGGAGCGGGCACAGGGCGGCGACGCGGAGGTGGCCCGGTCGGCCGCCGGTGTCGTCGGGCCCGCCCGGGACGCGCTCGTCGGGGCGATGCACCTCACCGCGCTGGGCACCGCGGGGGCGGCGCTGGTCGCCACCACCGTCGTCCTGCTCTGGATGCCCGGGCACTCCCGGGCCTCCTGAGCCCCTCGCGTTCACCCGGTCGGGTGTCTCTGTTTCGCCCCGGTGTCCACGTCGCGTCAGCAGGCGACCACGGATTCGCCTGATCGGGTGACCCCCGACGGAACTGCTCGGGACCGGTTGACCACGGAGCGTGTCGGCGGCCAGGGTCAGTGGAGACGGCCCCAGAGCCGCCCCGACATGGGAGGAGCACCCATGACCGACGTCCGTACGGTCCGACCGGTCCAGATCCCCGCGCGCCGGGACTCCTTCGCACCCCTCCTGGAGAGCGCCCGGGCCGAGATGATGCGCCGGCACACCCGGGAGGGTCTGGCCTCGCACTCGGTGCCCACCGCCGGGGCGCCGCACCCGGTCACGGTCTTCGACGACGGCCGCTCGCGGATCAACCTCGGCACGAACAACTACCTCGGCCTGGCCGGTGACCCGCAGGTCGTCGAGGCCGCCGTCGCCGCCGTGCGCCGGTACGGCACCAGCGCCGCCGGCAGCCGCATCCTCAACGGGACGACCCGGCTGCACCTCACCCTGGAGCGCGAGCTCGCCGACCACTACGGGGCCGAGGACGCGGTGCTCACCTCCGCCGGGGTGAACGCCAACGTCGCGATCCTGTCCACCGTCTGCAGCCCCGGGGACGTGCTGCTGGTCGACGCCCACGCGCATGCCAGCCTGCACGCCGCAGCCGCTGCCAGCCGCGGCACGGTGCAGCGCTTCCAGCACAACTCGGTCGAGTCCCTGCAGCGCCGGCTGGCGCGGCTGGACCCGACCGCCGGCGCCGTGGTCGTCGTGGACGGCGTCTACTCGATGAGCGGCGGGTCCGCACCGCTGGCCGAGATCGCCGAGTTGTGCGCCCGCTGGTCGGCCCGCCTGGTCGTCGACGAGGCACACGGCCTCGGCGTCCTGGGGGCACGCGGCCGCGGTGCGGCGGAGGCGGCCGGCGTGCTGGACGACGTCGACGCGGTGACCGTCGCCTTCAGCAAGTCGCTGGCCAGCGTCGGCGGCGCGGTGATGACGTCGCGGGCCGTGGCCGACGGCGTCCGGGCGAGCGCCATGCCCTACGTCTTCAGCGCCGCCAACGACCCTTCGGCGGTGGCGGCCGCGCTGGCGTCGCTGCGGATCCTGCGCCGCGAGCCCGAGCGGATGCAGCGGCTGCGGGCCAACGGCGACCTGCTGCGGCGGGTCCTCACCGAGTACGGCGCGGCCCCCCTGCCCGGCAGCGGCGCGGTGATCGCCGTCCCCACGGGGGACGACGAGGCCACGCTGGCCGCCTGGGGCGCGGCGTACCGGACCGGCGTCTACACCAACGCCGTCAGCTACCCGGCCGTGCCGCGGGGGCAGGGCGTGCTGCGCCTGGCGGTGATGGCCACGCACACCGAGGAACAGCTGCGGCTGGCCGGGCAGCTCGTGGCCACCGCCGTCCTCGAGGCGCGCAACCCGGAGTTCGCCGTCGCGGTCGCCTGAGAGTCAGCCGGCCGACCCGGGCCACCACCAGGTGGTGGCGGTGCGCGGCCGGTCGTCGGCGAAGCGGGTCATCGCCTCGGCGACCTCGGGATCACGATCGGCCGGCAGGCACAGCCGGCGGCGGGTGAACGCCAGGACCACGTCGGGCGCGGCCTCCGCCCAGGGGTCCGCCCGCGACCAGGTGACCGAATCGGCGACCAGTCCCAGCTCGCCCAGCACGGCACCGAACAGCTCGGCGGTCGGCCCGGCGGGGCGCTCCTGCCCGTGGAAGTGCCGCCACAGGCCGGCCATCGCGGTCCACGGATGCCGGTCGGTCAGCTCCACGACGACCCGACCGCGGGCGTGCGCGGTGAGCTCGCGGAGGAAGTCGGCGAGGTCCGGGACGTTGTAGACGACGTTCGCGCAGACGACGACGTCGGCCGCCGGCACCTGCCCGGCCACGTCCGGCCACCGCCCCAGCCACGTGCGGGTGCCCGGTCCACCGGCCGCCGCGAAGCTGGTCAGCAGGTCCGCCGACTCGTCGACGCCGAGCAGTTCGGCCGCGCCGACCGGCACGCTCGCCGCACCTCCGCCGCATCCCACGTCCAGCACGCTGGCCGGGGAGATCGCCCGGACCGCGTCCAGGGTCGCGGGTGCGCCGCGGTGCGCGCCGAACAGGCCGGGCGGGAAGCCGTAGGGCGACTCCGGGGCGGCGGCCAGCAGCTCCGGGTCGATCGCCCAGGCGGCCAGCTCCCGGGCCCAGCGGTCGGTCGCACACTCGGTCACGGGCCGATCCTGCCCGCTGCTGACCGGATGCCCCGTGGTCGGGCAGGATGACCGGTGTGAGCGACGCGACCAGCCCCGGCACCCTCATCCTGCTCCGCCACGGCGAGAGCGAGTGGAACAAGGCGAACCTCTTCACCGGCTGGGTCGACGTCCCGCTGTCGGAGAAGGGCTATGCCGAGGCGGTCCGCGGCGGGGAGCTGCTGGCCGAGCAGGATCTGCTGCCCGACGTGCTGCACACCTCGCTGCTCAAGCGGGCCATCACCACCGCCGAGCTGGCGCTGGCCGCTGCGGACCGGCAGTGGATCCCGGTGCGCCGGTCGTGGCGGCTCAACGAGCGGCACTACGGCGCGCTGCAGGGCAAGGACAAGGCCCAGACCCTCGCCGAGTACGGCGAGGAGCAGTTCATGGTCTGGCGGCGCAGCTACGCGACCCCGCCGCCGCCGATCGAGCCCGGCAGCCCGTACAGCCAGGACGCCGACCCGCGCTACGCCCTCCTGCCTCCGGAGGCCCGCCCGGCCACCGAGTGCCTGGCCGACGTCGTGGTCCGGATGCTGCCGTACTGGTACGACGCGATCGTCCCGGACCTGCGGGAGGGCAAGAACGTGCTGGTGGCCGCGCACGGCAACAGCCTGCGCGCGCTGGTGAAGCACCTGGACGGGATGGGCGACGACGAGGTGGTCGGGCTGAACATCCCGACCGGCGTCCCGCTGCGCTACGACCTGGACGCCGACCTGCGCCCGATGCAGCCCGGCGGGCAGTACCTCGACCCCGACGCCGCGGCCGCCGCGATCGAGGCGGTCAAGAACCAGGGCAAGAAGTAGTCGCGGCCACGGACCTCGCGATCCAGCGGATCGCTGTCGTCGGACGGCGCGGGGGCCGGAGGCTCCCCGGCGTCCGACGACGAAGCGGCTCAGCGCCGGCCGGGCACCGCACGTGGCCACGGTGCGATCCGGAGGATCGCGATGTGCACCGTCACGGCTGCTCGCCGGTCACCAGGTAGACGACGCGGCGGGCGACGCTGACGGCGTGGTCGGCGAAGCGCTCGTAGTAGCGGCCGAGCAGGGTGACGTCGATGGCGGACTCGATGCCGTGCCCCCAGCTGGGGCTGAGCAGTTCCCGGAACAGCTGCTTGTGCAGCTGGTCCATCAGGTCGTCCTCGGCCTCGAGCTCGGCGGCGGCCTCGACGTCGCGCTTGGCGATGATCGTGCCGGCCTTGCTCACCAGGCTCTCGGCGACGTGCCCGGCCTCCAGGAAGATCGGCCGGACCTCCTGCGGGACCGCGTGCTCGGGGAAGCGCATCCGGGCGACCTTGGCGATGTGCTCGGCGAGGTCGCCCATCCGCTCCAGGTCGCCGACGATCCGCATGGCGGTGGTGATGGTGCGCAGGTCGGTGGCGACCGGCTGCTGGCGGGCCAGCAGGGTGAAGCAGCGCTCCTCGATGCTCTCCCGGACGGCGTCGATGCGCTCGTCACCGGCGATGACCAGGTCGGCCAGGGCGACATCGGCGTCCAGCAGCGCGGTCGTGGCCGTGCTCATCGCCGAGCCGACCGAGTTCGACATCTCCACCAAGCAGGCGTTGATGTCGTCCAGTTCTTCGCGGTAGCTCTCCCGCAACACGGTTCCCCCCTCGTCCCATCGCCGGCCCAGCAGGCCCGGGGCGACGCCGTACCGCGCGCGGGCGTCTCTGTCCGACGGCCGCGGCACGTGTGCTGTCGAGGGTAGAGAGCGGCAGGCGAGCCCGGGAGGACCGGCAGGTGAACGACCGGGCACGCAGCGGTGAACAGTTCCTCCCCGAGCGGGTGAGCGGGCTCGGAGTGGCTGGCCAGGCTCCGAAGCGGCTCTAGCATCGAGGCGTGGAACCGCTGGTCGCCTTGGTGGCGGGCCTCGTGATCGGCCTGTTGCTGGCGTTGTCGGTGGCCCGGGCCCGTCGCCGGCCCGTCCACGAGGGCGGGGTCGGCCGGGCGTCGGACCCGTCGGTGGCGCGCCCGGACTCGGATGCCGCCCTCAGCCGCCGGCTGGTCGACCTGATGGACCCCGCGGTCGTGCTGGTGGGGCCGGACGACGCGGTGCTGCTGGCCAACCCCTCCGCCCGTGCGCTGGGCATCCTGCGCGGGGACCGGCTGCTGGTGCCCGGCCTGGTCGAGGTGGCCCGCGACGTGCAGCTCAGGGGCAGTCGGCGCGCGGACGTCGCGCTGCCCGGGGACCTGGTGGGCTCCGGGCCGCGGATGGTCGGCGTGCACGGCATCCGGCTGGGCAGTGGTCCGGTGGTCGCTCCCGGTCCGGTGGCCCTGGTGCTCACCGACGTCACCGAGGCCCGCCGGGTCGAGGCGGTGCGCCGGGACTTCGTGGCCAACGTGGGGCACGAGCTCAAGACCCCGGTCGGTGCGCTGGCGCTGCTGGCCGAGGCCGTCCAGGGCGCGGCCGACGACCCGGAGACGGTGCAGCGCTTCGCGGCCCGGATGAGCCACGAGGCCGACCGGCTCGGCCGGCTGGTCCGTGAGCTGATCGACCTGTCCCGGCTGCAGGGCGCCGAACCGCTGCCCGAGCTGGTGCCCGTGGCCGTGGGCACCGTGGTGGCCGAGGCCGTCGACCGCACCCGGGCCGCGGCCGCCGCCAAGGACATCCAGCTCGCCGTCGCCGCCCAGCCCGGACTCGTCGTCCGCGGCGTGGAGGCCCAGCTGGCGACCGCGCTGACCAACCTGCTCGCCAACGCCGTGGCCTACAGTCCGCCGGGGACGACGATCGCCGTCGGCGCACGGGCGCGCTCCGGGTTCGCCGAGATCGCCGTCACCGACTCCGGGATCGGCATCCCCCGTTCGGACCGGTCGCGGGTCTTCGAGCGCTTCTACCGGGTCGACCAGTCCCGGGCCAGCGCCACCGGCGGGACCGGCCTGGGTCTGGCGATCGTCAAGCACGTGGCCAGCAACCACGGCGGCTCGGTCGCGGTCTGGAGCGAGGAGGGGCTCGGCTCCACCTTCACGATGCGGATCCCGCTGGGCACCGACGCCGACCAGCCGGTGGACGACGGAGGCCCCGAGCGGCCCCCCGTGCCGCCGCTGCACAGCCGCCAGACAACTGAGGAGGGCCCAGCCGGGGCCCTGGAGAAGGGACGGTCATGACCCGAGTGCTCGTGGTGGAGGACGAGGAGTCCTTCTCCGACGCGCTGTCCTACATGCTCCGCCGGGAGGGCTACGACACCGTCGTGGCCGCCACCGGCACGGACGCGCTGGTCGAGTTCGATCGGGCAGGGGCCGACATCGTGCTGCTGGACCTCATGCTGCCGGGGCTGTCCGGCACGGAGGTCTGCCGGGCGCTGCGCAGCAAGAGCTCTGTCCCGATCATCATGCTGACCGCGAAGGACACCGAGATCGACAAGGTCGTCGGGCTGGAGCTGGGCGCCGACGACTACGTCACCAAGCCCTACTCCGCCCGCGAGCTGGTCGCCCGGATGCGGGCGGTGCTGCGCCGGGGGACCGACGCCGAGCCGTCCGCGGAGTCGGCGCTGGCCGCCGGGCCGGTGCGGCTGGACGTCGACAGGCACGTGGTCGCCGTGGACGGCCAGCCGGTGGCGCTGCCGCTCAAGGAGTTCGACCTGCTGGAGCTCCTGCTGCGCAACGCCGGCCGGGTGCTCACCCGTGGGCAGCTGATCGACCGGGTCTGGGGCGCGGACTACGTGGGGGACACCAAGACCCTCGACGTCCACGTCAAGCGGCTGCGCGCCAAGCTCGAGCCCGACCCGGCCAACCCGCGTTACCTGCTGACCGTGCGCGGTCTCGGCTACAAGTTCGAGGCGTAGCAGCGGCCCCCTCCGGGACTTCCCCGAGCCTGCGAAGGGATGCGGGAGGGGGTCCTTCTACTGGCCCCGGCCGGTCTCTTCCTGCAGCTCGTCGATCTTGCGGGAGGCGTCGGCCTTGGTGAGGTCGTCGGGCACGTCCTCGCCGGCCTCGCGGGCCAGCGTGCCCAGGTAGCTCTTCTGTGGCCCGGTGGCCGGCTCGTCGCCGGTCACCCAGTCCGAGGGGTCCTTCTCCGCCGACGGGTCGCTGGTCGTCGCGTTCGGTTCGCTCATGTGTTCGAACCTACGCGGGGACGCCGACCCGTGCAGCTCGAGCGGTGCCCGCCGCGGCGGCCCGGTCGGCGGCTCGGTCGGCGGCTCGGGTGCGGGCCTGCTCCCAGCGGCGGCCGGTGCGGTAGACGTGCACCGCGCCGCAGGCCGGGCACTCGACGTGCAGCGCGATGTGGGTCGGGTGGTTGTCGACCGATCGGATCCGCCGGTCGGGGACCAGCTCGTCGGACCGGGTCACGGGGCAGGTGATCAGCAACATGCGATGAGCGTGCCCGGGCCATGTGCCCACCACGAGTGGCAGGACTGACCGCGAACGCGGTTTTACTGCCAGAGTGTGCGCATGACCACAACGGACCGGCCGCTCGTCGTCAGCGCCGTCGTCGCCGACGGCCTCGTCGGGAGCTTCGGGCTGGGGGTGGCGGCCGAGGTCTTCGGCTACGACCGCCGCGCGATGGGCTTGCCGCGGTTCGACTTCGCGCTGGTCAGCCCGCAGCCCGGGCTGCTGCGCACGGACACCGGCATCGGCATCACCGTGGAGCACGGCCTCGAGCGGCTCGCCGTGTCCGACATCATCACGGTCACCGCCTGGGAGCTGTTCGAGGTCGTCCCGCCGGCGGAGCTGCTCGATGCACTGCGGGCCGCGCACGACCGGGGGGCCCTCATCATCAGCCACTGCACCGGCGCCTTCGTCCTGGCCTCCGCCGGCCTCCTCGAGGGCAAGCGGGCCGCCACGCACTGGCGGTACGCCGGTGAGCTCGCGGCCCGGTACCCCGGCATCACGGTGGACGCCGCCGTCCTCTACGTGGACAACGGGCAGGTGATCACCGGCGCCGGCACCGGAGCGGGGGTGGACACGATGCTGCACGTCGTCCGCCGCGAGTGGGGCGCCACCGCCGCGAACGCGCTGGCCCGGGAGATGGTCGTGCCGCCGCACCGGGACGGCGGCCAGGCCCAGTTCATCGACGCCCCCGTCCCCGCCTGTCAGGACGACCTGCTCGGCGCCGTCCTCGAGTGGGCGGGCGCCCACCTGGCGGAGGACATCACCGTGGAGTCGCTGGCCCGCCGGGCGCTGATGAGCCCGCGCAGCTTCGCCCGCAGGTTCAAGGCGA
>JAOPVN010000260.1 GCA_025966175.1 Modestobacter sp.
GTGGGCGGCGCTGCCCGCCCAGCCGCACCACCCGCTCGCGCTGGGCGTCGCCGCGGCTGCCGGTGGTCTCGCCCCCCGGGACGCCGCCGCGGCGGCCGCCTACCTGTCGATCTCCGGTCCGGCCACCGCCGCCCAGCGGCTGCTGGCCATGGACCCCATCACCGTCGCTGCGGTGACCGCCCGGCTCTCCCCCGAGGTCGACGAGGTCGCCGCCGCGGCCGGCGAGAGCCTCCCGGCCGCCGCCGACCCGCTCCTGGACCTGCTCGCCCAAGTGCACGCCGTACGGAAGGACAGGTTCTTTGCCTCCTGACCACAACCTGGACGACTACGTCGACCCCTACAGCCCCGGGCACCGCCACGGCGGACCTCTGCGGGTGGGGCTCGGCGGCCCGGTGGGCTCCGGCAAGACCGCGCTGGCCGCCGCGCTGTGCCGCACCCTGGGCAGCGAGTTCGACCTCGCCGTCGTCACCAACGACATCTACACGACCGAGGACGCCGACTTCCTGCGTCGCAACGCCGTGCTGCCCGACGACCGGATCGAGGCGGTGCAGACCGGCTGCTGCCCGCACACCGCGATCCGCGACGACATCACCGCCAATCTGGATGCCGTGGAGCTGCTCGAGTCCCGGCACCCGGGCCTGGAGCTGGTCCTCGTCGAGTCCGGCGGGGACAACCTGACCGCCTCGTTCAGCTACGGCCTGGTCGACGTGCAGGTCTTCGTGGTCGACGTTGCCGGCGGCGACAAGGTGCCTCGGAAGGGCGGCCCCGGGGTCACCGCGTCGGACCTGCTGGTGGTGAACAAGACCGACCTCGCCCCGCTGGTCGGCGCCGACCTGGGCGTGATGCGCCGGGACGCCGACGCGGTGCGCGGTGGCAAGCCGACGCTGCTGATCTCCCTGCGCGAGGACCCGACCGCCGCCACGGTGGCGGAGTGGGTGCGCGAACAGGCGCGCGCGAGGGCGTTGCAGGAGGCGTGAGGACGCTCGTCGAGGTGGTCGCCCGGTGCGACTCCCGTGGTCGCACGGTGCTGTCGGTGGTGCGGGCGAGCGGCCAGCTCGCCGTCCGCCGGACCGGCCCGACGACCGTGCACCTGGTCGCGACCGCCTTCGGCCCGCTCGGTGGGGACGACGCGGAGATCCGGCTGGTGGTGGAGGCAGGCGCCCGGTTGAGCGTCCGCTCGGTCGCCGCCGCGGTCGTGTTGCCGGCTCGCGGTGAGTCGCCGCCGTCCCGGCAGGTCGTGCGCGCGGAGGTGGCCGGCGTGCTGGACCTGGCCCCCGAGCCGACCGTCGTCACCGCCCGCGCCGTCCACCTGGCCGAGCTGCGGGCCGAGGTCGCCGAGACCGGGGAGCTGACCGCCACCGAGCAGGTGCTCCTCGGCCGGATGGCGGAGGAGCCCGGGCGCTGGGCCGGGACCACCCGGATCGAGCGGGTCGGCCGGCCGCTCCTGCACACGACCGTCGGACTCGGTCCGGGCGCGCCCGCCTGGCTGCCGCCGGTGGCGCCGCGGGCCTACGTCTCCACGGTGCACGTCGGCAACCCTCGACTCGAGGTCGAGGTGCGCACCGGGCCCGATGCCGTGCGGTTGCCGCTGCCCGGCGGCTGGGTCGGCACCGCGTGGGCCGGCGAACTGCACGAGGCGGTCGACCGGCTGGCGTCGGTCGCCCAGGACGCCGAACTGGCGGAGGTGGGGTGGTGAGCGGGGCGTTCGTCGTCCGGGCGCCGCGAGTGGCGCTCCCCGACGGGGAGCGTCCGGCGGCGGTGCACGTCGAGGACGGCGTCATCACGGCGGTGACCGGGTTCGACGACGCCGGCGACCGGCCACTGACCCTGGCGGACGACGAGGTGCTCCTCCCGGGCCTGGTCGACAGCCACGTGCACGTCAACGAGCCCGGCCGCACCGAGTGGGAGGGCTTCGCCTCCGCCACCCGGGCCGCCGCCGCCGGTGGCATCACGACGATCGTCGACATGCCGCTGAACTCGATCCCGCCGACCGTCTCGGTCGAGGCGTTGCACGTGAAACGTGCGGTGGCGGCGGGTCAGGTGAGCGTCGACGTCGCGTTCTGGGGTGGCGCGGTGCCCGGCAACGCCGACCAGTTGCCACCGCTGCTGGCCGCGGGCGCGGTCGGCGTCAAGTGCTTCCTGCTGGACTCCGGGGTGCCGGAGTTCCCGCCGCTGGACGACGCGGGGCTGCGTGCGGCGCTCACCGCGCTGGCCGACGTCGACGGGCTGCTCATCGCGCACTGCGAGGACGGCGGGGTGATCACCGCGGCGCCCAAGCCGGGCGGCCCGAGCTACGCGGCCTTCCTGGCCTCCCGCCCCGGCGTGGCCGAGGAGACCGCGATCGGCCGGCTGATCGCGGCGGCGCGGGAGACCGGCGCCCGGGTGCACGTGGTCCACCTGGCCGATGCCGACGCGCTGCCGATGCTGCGGGCGGCGCGGGCCGAGGGGGTGCGGATCACGGTGGAGACCTGCCCGCACTACCTGACGTTCAGCGCCGAGGAGGTGCCGGACGGGGCGACGTCCTTCAAGTGCTGCCCGCCGATCCGGGAGGCGTCCCACCGGGAGGCGCTGTGGGCGGCGCTGGCCGACGGCGACATCGACCTGGTGGTCAGCGACCACTCGCCGTGCACGCCGGAGCTCAAGCGTCTCGACGTCGGGGACTTCGCGCTGGCCTGGGGCGGCATCGCGGGGCTCCAGGTGACCCTGCCGGTGGTGTGGACCGGCGCCCGCGCCCGCGGCCTGTCGCTGGCCGACGTCGTCCGCTGGATGTCGGCCGCCCCTGCCCAGCTGACCGGGCTGACCGGCAAGGGCGCGATCGCGGTCGGCAAGGACGCCGACCTGGCGGTCTTCGCGCCCGATGAGCAGTGGAGCGTCGCGGACCTGCACCACCGCAACCCGGTGACGCCGTATGCCGGTCGGGAGCTGACCGGGGTGGTGCGGAGGACGTGGCTGCGCGGCCAGGCGCTCGAGGACGGCGACGCGCCCCTCGGCCGGCTGATCAGTCGAGGGGGCGGCTGACCGCTACTGCTGGGGCTCTTCCTCGGCGGCCTCGTCGAGGATCTTCGGGTCGTCGTCGACCCCACCGGCCGGGTCGGGGTTGCCCAGGGCCGTCTCGGCCGGGAGCTGCTCGACGTGCTCCTTCGCCCGGGCCCGCAGGTCGTCGTCGGGGCTGGTCATGGCTGCCTCCCGCTCGGTGGTGTCTCGAACCTCCCCTACCCTCGCGCCGCGGGGGAACCCGTGAACGTGCGACCTGATCTGGAGACCGATGTCTGCCTTCACCGACCTGCCCGACCTCGCCCGGCGGGACCTGGGCGGGGCCGTCGTCACCGCCAACGACGAGTTCTTCGCGGCGCGGGAGAACCTGGTGCTGCCGCACCCGGCGGCGGCGCGCACCGACTTCGGCCACAAGGGCAAGGAGTACGACGGCTGGGAGACCCGCCGGCGGCGGAGCCCCGGGCACGACTGGGCGATCGTGCGGCTCGGCGCCCCGGGGATCGTGTCCGGCGTCGTCGTCGACACCGCCTTCTTCACCGGCAACTACCCGCCGCACGCCTCGGTGGAGGGCGCGGCCATCGAGGGGCACCCGCCGGTGGAGCAGCTGGCGAAGGCGGACTGGCAGCCGCTGCTGCCGCTCTCCGAGCTGGCCGGCGACACCGCCAATGCCTTCCCCGTCGACTCCGACCGCCGGTTCACGCACGTGCGCCTGTCGATCCACCCCGACGGTGGGGTGGCGCGGCTGCGGGTGCACGGCACCGTCGTCCCCGACCCGCGGCTGGTCGACGCCGGCCCGTTCGACCTGGCCGCGCTGGAGAACGGTGGCCGGGTCACCGGCGTCAGCAACGCCCACTACGGCAGCCCGCACCAGCTGCTCGGCCGGGGCCTGGCCCGGTCGATGGGGGAGGGCTGGGAGAACGCCCGCCGCCGCGGCGAGGGCAACGACTGGGTCGACGTCGCGCTGGCCTGCGAAGGCGTGGTGACCCTCGCCGAGCTGGACACCTCCTGGTTCCTCGGCAATGCGCCGGGCTCGGCCGCGCTCACCGGCCGTACCGCCGACGGCGCCGAGGTGACGCTGCTGCCGCGCACCCGGCTGCAGCCCGACACCCGCCACCGGTTCGTGCTGGACGGGACGACGGGGGTGCAGTCGGTGCGGCTGGACGTCTTCCCGGACGGCGGGATGGCGCGGCTGCGGCTCTGGGGGCGGCCCACTGCGACCGGCCGCGCCGAGATGGGACGCCGTTGGTTCGACGCGCTCCCCGACGTCACCGCGCTGGAGGTGCTCGGGTCGAGCGGTGTCGACCCCGGGGAGGCCGGCCGGCTGGTGGGCTCCCGCCCGGTGACCGGCGTCCTCGCGCCCCCCGTGGCGGCCCTGCTCGACGGGAACTCGTGACACGGGTGTGAACAGCAGCACCATCCGGTTGACTTCTGCACCGATGCTGCCGATAGGGGGGTGACCGCACCACCCCCCAGTTGTCCAGGAGTCCCCCGTGGTTCCGTCCTTCCTGCGCCGCAGCGTCCGCACCAAGCTCCTCGCCGCCTTCCTCGGGGTGGCCGCCGTGATGGTCACCCTGGGCCTGATCAACGTCGCCCAGATGAGCTCGATCCACGGCGATGTGGAGGCGTCCTCGGCGCGTGACGTGATCCCGCTCGCGGACCTGCAGGAGCTGACCGACGACTTCCAGGCCTACGCCGTGCACGGGTTGGTCGCCGGGCTCAGCGGCGTCACGGGGCAGCTCGAGGCGGCCCAGCAGCAGGGCACGCTCCAGGCCCAGTCGAAGGCGGACACCGCCGGGGACCTGCAGGCGCTCGCTGCGCACACGCCGGCGGAACTGCAGGACCGGGTGGCGGGCATCAGCGCCGACTGGGACGCCTTGGTCACCAACGACGCTGCCTACCAGGCCGCCGCAGCAGCCAATGCTCCCGACGCCAAGGCCAAGAACGTGGCCGCGACCAACTCCTACCTCAAGCTCGAAGCGGACATCAACGACCTCAAGGACACCTTCGTCGCCGACGAGACCGCGAGCCGACAGCTCATCGGCGACCGCTTCGCGACCGCCCGGACGATCACCCTGGCCCTGCTGGCCGTGGGGGTGCTGCTCGCGGTGGGGCTCGGCGTCCTGCTCGCCCGGGACATCCGCAACCGGATCGTCCCGGTCCGCGCCGCCGCCGAGGCCATGGCCCGGGGCGACCTCACGCACACGATCACCAGCGAGTCCGAGGACGAGCTCGGCCAGCTCGGCCAGGCGCTCGACGAGGGCATGGGCCGGATCCGCGCCATGGTCTCCGACGTCGTCGTCTCGGCGGGGGAGATGACCGGCCTGGTCGGCGACCTGGCCCGTTCGACGGTCAGCGTCGTCGAGGCCTCGGCCGCTGGGGTCCAGCACGCCGAGTCGGTGTCGGGCACGGCGCAGGCCGTCTCGGGCAACGTGGCGCAGCTGGCCACCGGTGCCGAGGAGATGACCGCCTCGATCCGGGACATCTCCCGGTCCGCGCAGCAGGCCGCCGCCGTCGCCGACGACGCCGTGCGCATCGTCGACAGCACCAACGACACGCTCAACCAGCTCGGCAACTCCTCGACCGAGATCGGCAACGTCATCAAGGTCATCACCGGGATCGCGGAGCAGACGAACCTGCTGGCGCTCAACGCGACCATCGAGGCGGCCCGCGCCGGCGAACTGGGCAAGGGCTTCGCCGTCGTCGCCACCGAGGTCAAGGAACTGGCCCAGGAGACCGCGAAGGCGACCGAGGACGTGTCCCGGCGGATCAAGGCGATCCAGGCCGACTCGACGCGGGCGGTGGAGGCCATCGCCCAGATCGGCGAGACCGTCGGTCAGATCAACGAGCTGCAGGCCACCATCGCCGCCGCGGTCGAGCAGCAGACCGCAGCCGCCGCGGAGATCGACCGGAACATCGGTGTGGCCGCGCAGGGCAGCCGGGACATCGCCAGCGGCGCCGAGGCGGTCGCCGGGTCGAGCGCGACCAGCGCCAGCCGGGTCGAGCAGTCGCGGGACATCGCCGACCAGCTGGCCGGCCGGGCCGCGGACCTGGAGACCCGGGTCGCCCAGTTCACCGTCTGAGGAAGGGGCCCCCTCCTCCCCACCCCTCGCAAGCTCGCGGCGGGACCCTGGAGGGGGCCCGAGCCCTGGAGGGGGCCGCTCAGTGCCGGGCGGGTGCGGCGCCTTCCTCGGCCATCGTGCCGAGGGCGTCCCGCGGCTCCTCGTCCACGACGACCTGGGCGGCCCGGGCCGGGTCCGCCGGGCGCGGCGTCGTCCAGCTGACCGTGGGCGCCGTCCCCAGGCCCAGCGCGATGTGCTCGGGCTTGATCGGCACCGACGGGAGTGGCAGCCCCGTCGCGGCCCGGACGGCGGCCGCGACCACCGGCACCGCGGTGCACAGCGGCGGCTCGCCCACGCCCTTCCAGCCGTGCGGCATCCCCGGCTGGGGGTCGGTGACGTAGGTGGAGACCACCTCGGGGGCGTCGACGATCGTCGGGATCAGGTAGTCCTGGAAGTCGGGGTTGGTGATCAGTCCGTCCCGGACGACGACCGCCTCCATCAGCGCCAGCCCCATGCCCTGCACGATCCCGCCCTCGATCTGACCGAGCAGCTGGGTCGGGTTGATCACCGCGCCGACGTCCTGGCACGAGGCGACCTGCACGACCGAGACCAGGCCCAGTTCGACGTCGACGTCGACCACCGCACGCTGGGCCGAGAAGCCGTAGCCGACGTACATTCGGGCCTCCGGGGAGCCCAGCGCGTAGGTGTCGGGGTGCTGGAAGTGCTCGGTGGCGCGGAAGATCTGCCCGGGCGCGGCCTCGGCCACGGTGGTCAGCGGCTTCCCGGCCGCGCACACCACCCCGTCGGCGACGGTCAGCTCGGCGGCGTCCAGGCCGTGCGCGCGGGCCACCCGGTCCAGCAGCCGGTCCCGGACGGCGAGGCACGCGCGGTGCACCGCCGTCCCGGAGGCCATCGTCTGGCGGGACGCCGAGGTCGACCCGGCGGAGGCGATCAGCGTGTCCGGCTGCGTCACCTCGACGGTCGAGGCACCGAGCACGGTGCGGGCGACCTGCTCGGCCACGGTGACGAAGCCCTGGCCGACCTCGGCGCAGGCGGTGTGCACCGTCGCGTGCCCGTCGCAGAGGCTGACCTCCGCCGTCGACTCGTCCACGTGCCCCTCGCTGAAGGCGAGGTTCTTGATCGTCACCGCGTAGCCGATCCCGCGGCGGATCTCCCCGCCCTCGGCCGACCGGCCGACCCCGCCGGGCGCCTTGCGCGGGATGCCTTCGGGGAGCGGGATCGCCTGGAGCCCCTCGATCACCTCGCGCACGGGGGTCGGGGCGTCGAAGCGCTGCCCGTACGTGGCGACATCGCCGCGCTGCAGCGCGTTGCGCAGCCGGATCTCCAGCGGTTCCAGGCCCAGGGCAGCGGCCAGCGCGTCCAGCTGTGCCTCGTGCGCGAACGCCGCCTGCGGCACGCCGAACCCGCGCATCGCCCCGCAGGACGGGTTGTTGGTGCGCACCGACCAGCCCTCGAACCGGCCGTTGTCCACCCGGTAGGGCCCCTGCAGCAGGGTGACCGTGTTGGTGATGACGACCGGGCTGGTGGACGCGTAGGCCCCGCCGTCGAGCAGCACCCGGCCCTCGACGCTGATCAGCTTGCCGTCGGCATCGGCGGAGTGCCGCAGCCAGATCGTGCCCGGGTGCCGCTGCCGGTGGGCGAGGAAGGACTCCTCGCGGGTGTACTCCATCTTCACCGGCCGCCCGGTGGCCAGCGCCAGCAGGCAGGCGTGTACCTGCAGGGTGACGTCCTCGCGGCCGCCGAACGCCCCGCCGACACCACCGAGCTGGACGTGCACCTTCTCCGGCGGCAGCCCGGTGGCCCAGCCGATCTGCTTCTGGTCCGAGTGCAGCCACTGGGTCGCCACCTCGAGCTGCACCCCGCCGTCCGCCGTGGGCTGGGCGAGCCCCGCCTCCGGGGCGAGGAACGCCGGGTCCTGCATGCCGATCCGGTAGGTGTTCTCGACCGTCACGACACCGCGGGCGTCCGGGTCGCCGCAGCCGTAGGACACGTGCCGGTAGACGTTGCCGTCGGGGTGCAGTGGTGTGCCGTCGCGGGCGAGCTCCGGGTCGGTGACCGCGGGCAGCGGCTCGTAGCCGACCTCGATCGCCTGGGTGGCGCGGCGGGCGGTGGCGGCATCGACGGCGGCCACCACGGCCACCGGTTCCCCGGCGTAGCGGACGACGCCGTCGGCGAGCACCGGCTCGTCGCGGAGGGTGAGCCCGAAGTGCAGGTCACCGGGGACGTCGTCGGCGGTGAGGACGGCAAGGACGCCCGGCAGCGCCCGGGCCGCGCGGGTGTCGATCCGGGTGATCCGGGCGTGCGGGTGCGGGGAGCGCAGCGTGGCGCCGATCAGCATCCCCTCGGCGGTCAGGTCGCCGGCGTAGCAGAACTCGCCGCGGACCTTGGCCGGCCCGTCCGGCCGCCGCACGGACTCCCCGACGCCGCCGCTCACCGGGCCTCCTCCGGCCCCGTCCGGAGGCTCGCCGCGAGCTCGCGAGTGGTGAGGGGGACGGGGCTCTTCTGCTCGCGGCGGGTACGGGCGGCGGTCTCCACGGCAGCGACGATCCGCCCGTAACCGGTGCAGCGGCAGAGGTTGCCGTACAGCGCCTCCTCGATCTCGGTGCGCGTCGGCTCGGGATTGGTCTCCAGCAGCTCGGTGGCGGCGGTGACGAACCCGGCCGTGCAGATGCCGCACTGCACCGCACCCTCGGCCAGGAACGCCTCCTGGACGTCGGACAGCTCGCCGTCCGGGCCGCCGATCGAGGCGATGGTCTGCACGCTGCCGCCGGCCGCCGTGGCCGCGGGGACCAGGCAGGAGCAGAGCACGTGCGGGTCGCCGTCCCCGAGGTCCGCGCGCACCGCGCAGGCACCGCAGCGGCCGTGCGCGCAGCCGGTCTTCGGGCCGCGCACCCCCAGCCGGTCGCGCAGCACGGTGAGCAGCGACTCCGACCAGCGGGCGGTCACCTCGCGGGGTGTGCCGTCGACGGTGAGGGAGAAGGTGACGAACTCGTCCTGGTCGCTCATGCGCCCAGCCCCCCGTCCACGGCTGCCCGGGTGACCAGCCGGACGGCCAGCACCCCCAGGGCATGCCGGCGGTAGTCGGCCGAGGCGATCGTGTCCTCCGGTGGGTCGACGGCGGCGGCCACCGCGGCCTGCAGGTCCGCAGCCGAGGCCTGGCCGTCCAGCAGCGCGGTGGCGGCGGTGTCGACGTCGTCCGAGCGGAACGGGATCGGGGCGGCGTTGCCGAACGCCAATCGGGCTCCGCCGTCCCGGGAGACGATCGCGGCGCTGACCGTGGCGACGAACTGGGCGTTGCGGCGGCCGACCTTGGTGTAGTCGGCGAAGCCGCGATGCGCGGGCAGCCGGACGGCGGTCAGCAGCTCGCCCTCGGCCAGGCCGGTGCGGCCGGGCGCGGTGATGAACCCGTCGAACGGGACGGCCCGCGAGCCGGTCGCGGAGGTGAGCTCCAGGGTCGCGCCGCCGGCCAGCAAGGTGGGCAGCAGATTCCGGTAGGGGAGGGCGCTGATCACGTTGCCACCGATCGTCGCCTCGGTGCGCACCAGCGGGGTGCCCAGCGAGGACGCCGCGGCCCGGAGTCCGGCGTCCGGCGCGGAGGTGAGCGCAGCTACCGGGGTGGTGGCGCCGATGACCAGCTCGCCGTCGGTGCGAGCGATCCCGCGCAGCGCGGCCACCCGGCGCAGCGACACGAAGCCGGCGGCGGTGCGCGTCCGCCAGAGGAGATCCGGCATCACCTCGGTCCCCCCGGCGACGACCACGGCGCCGGGGCGGTCGGCCAGCGCGGCCAGCGCCTCGGGCGGAGTCTCGGGCAGGGCGAACAACGGCGCTGCGAGCAGCACTGATCACCTCCGGTTACGGAACGGGAGCGGAAACGTAGCCCGATCGTGTTCCGGGAACGTGTCCAGCTCCGGCCGGGTCAGTGCACGACGGCGTGTTCCGCGTCGCTGAAGTGCTGGAGCGCGAACCGGCTGGAGGACGCCACGTGCTCGCGCATCAGCTGCTCGGCCCGGTCGGCGTCCTGGTCGCGCAGCGCGTCCAGGATCGCCCGGTGCTCGGTGATGGCGGTGCCGGCGCGCTCGGCGGGATAGGCGTAGTTGGAGCGGTAGCTGACGGTGAACGCCAGCACCTGGCCCATGATCGTCTGCAGCAGCCGGCTGCCCGTCGCCTCGCTGATGATCGTGTGGAAGGCCAGGTCGGCCAGCGCCTGCTCGGCGGCCGAACCGGCGCCGGTGATCCGCTCGAGCTTCGCGTGCGCGTCCTCGAGCGCGTCGAGGTCCTGTCGGGTGCGCGTGGTGGCGGCCTCGCGGGCCGCGTAGGACTCCAGCACGCCGCGCAGTGAGTAGATCTGCACGATGTCGTGTGCGGTGATGGTCCGGACCGTCGCCCCCCGGTTCGGGGTGAGCTCGACGAGACCCTCGCTCTGCAGGGTGAACAGTGCCTCGCGCACCGGCGTCCGGCTGACCCCGAGCTGTTCGGCCAGCAGTCGCTCGGGCAGTGGCTCGCCCGGTTTCAGCTGCCCGGAGAAGATCTCCGTGCGCAGGATCCGCGCCACGCCCTCGCTGGTCCGCTGGGACATCGGGACGAGGCCCCGACCCAGGGCTCCCAAGGGCTGCATGCTCAAGCTCCGTTCCGCCGACCGGTGGCGGTCCGCCTCATCACTGCCGCGCAGGATACGGCTCTGGAACGGGCTCTGCCCTGTTCCGCGCACCGTGGGGCCGAACGGGAGGAGGGCACGCCCGCGCAGTGCGGGCGTGCCCCCCCTCGGGTGGAACGACGGGTCAGACCGGCTCGGTCGCCGGAATGGCGGCAGTGGACCGCCCGGCCGCGGCCGACGAGGCCGGGGCCGCGCGCGGGTCGGCCGGCACGAGATCGTCATCGAAGTTCGAGACGCCCCACTGGGTGATGTCCATGCCGACCAGTTCTGCCTCCTCCGGGACGCGGAGGCCGCCGAACTTCTCGAACACCAGGCACATCACCAACGCGGGCACGCCGGCGATGAGCATGGTCGTGACGATGCCGGCCAGCTGCCACCAGGGCGTGATCTCACCGACGCCGACGGCGTACTTGCCCTCGAGCCCGATGTAGCCACCGGTCCGGGTCCCCCACTCCAGGAACCCGGTCAGGAGTGCCCCGACGATGCCCGGGCCGAGGGCGAGCGGGACCACCTTCGGGTCGTCGATCTTGATCTTACGAAGGAGGGCCGCTGTGCCGAGCCCGACGATCGGGCCGAGACCGCCGACGAGCAGGCACCCCCAGGCGGTACCGATGTCGAGCAGCGTTCCGGTCATCACCACGCCGGAGATCGGGCCGAGCAGGG
>JAOPVN010000482.1 GCA_025966175.1 Modestobacter sp.
AATCAACCAAAGGAACCCAATGACCCAATCCACAAAGGACCAGGCCAAGGGGGATTTGTTACTTGGCACTGACTTTCGGCACGCTGTTGAGTTCTCAAGGAGCGGACGCGCAGAGAACCAGACCCTCGCGGGCCTTCGTCCCTGGCGGCTTGTACTACGTTACGCCGTGCACGGCTCGCTGTCACACCCTGGGGTCTGACCTCGCGGCTCCCGGCCCTTTCGGCCCGGTCTCGCTCGGCGCAAATAAGAAGTTACGCGGCTGGACGGGCGCCGTCAAACCCGGGGGGCGGTCGGCGGCACCGATCCGGGGCGTCGGCCTCGGGCGGGATGAAGAAACCGCAGGTGGCGGGGTCCGGACGCCTTCGAAGTTGCGAGGCAGGTCACGTCCCGCGCCGGCGTCCGGACGCCTCAGCAGCCCCTCAGACCCCGCGTCTGCAGGCGTTCAGAGGCCCAGCAGCGACTCGATCCCCACGGTCAGCCCCGGCCGGGACCTGATCTCACGAACCGCGAGCAGCACTCCGGGCATGAACGAGGCCCGGTCGTAGGAGTCATGGCGGAGGGTCAACGTCTCCCCCGCCGCGCCCATGAGCACCTCCTGGTGTGCGACCAGACCGGCGAGCCGGACGGCGTGCACGGGGATCCCCTCGACGTCGGCTCCCCGGGCACCCGGCAACGAGTCCGACTCCCGGGTGGCATCGGGCGCGGCCGGCACCCCGGCCGCGCGCCGGGCGGCGGCGACCAGACGGGCGGTGCGAGCGGCGGTGCCGGAGGGCGCGTCGACCTTGTTGGGGTGGTGCAGCTCGACGATCTCGACCGAGGGGAAGAACCGGGCGGCCTCCTGGGCGAAGCGCATGAGCAGCACCGCGCCGATGCCGAAATTGGGGGCGATCAGCACGCCGATCTCGGGCTTGGGCCGGAGCCACTCGGCGATCGTGGCCAGCCGCGCCTCGTCGAAGCCCGTCGTCCCCACGACGCAGTGGATGTTCTGGTCGATGCAGAAGCGGATGTTCTCCATCACCGAGTCCGGCCGGGTGAAGTCCACGACGACCTGGGCGCCGGCGTCCGCGACGTTGAACAGCCAGTCGTGCTCGTCGACCATCGCGACGAGCTCCATGTCCTCGGCCGCGTCCACCGCGCGGCAGACCTCGGTGCCCATTCGCCCGCGGGCGCCGAGCACCCCCACCGAGATCAGGGGGGCCTCACCGGGGGTGGAGGGAGCGGCGGAGGCTGCGGGGGCGTCGGTGTCCGGGGGAGTCGTCACCCCGCGATGCTCACCAACCGGACGTCCGGACGCAAGGCGGCCCCGCCGGGAAGGGGCGGATCACCCGCTGGGAAGCCGGATTTCAGGCGTCGGTGTGGCTCCGCCGGGAGCTCAGCAGCCGCCACAGGAGGAGCCCGACCACGACACCGGCGGAGTCGGCGACCAGGTCGCCGACCGAGGCGTCCCGGTTCACCAGGTCGGTGCCCTGCAGCAGCTCACTGCCCGCGGCGTAGAGGACGAGCAGGCCGGCCAGCACACCGCGGCCGACCCCGGCCCAGCGCCCGGTGAGCGCCAGTACCGCGAACAACGAGAAGTGGACCACCTTGTCCACGCCGGGTGGGCTGGACGGCACGTCCGAGGGCGGGGCGAAGAGCACTGCCAGCGAGATGAGCACCGCGACGGCGAAGGCCCCGCGGGCCAGCGCACCGTGCTCCCGGAGTGGGCCGGTCACGACTCAGGCGAGCAGCCGGTCGAGGTCACGTTCCCGGTACGGGCCGACGACGGCCAGGCACGTGGGCCGGCTGAGCAGGTCGGCAGCGATCGCTCGCACCTGCTCCTCGTCGACCGCGTCCAGCCGGGCCAGCACCTCACGGACCGACAGGTACTCCCCGTAGGACAGCTCGCTCTTGCCCAGCCGGCTCATCCGCGAACCGGTGTCCTCCAGCCCCAGCACGAGACTGCCCTTGAGCTGGCCCCGTCCTCGGGCCACCTCCTCGGCGGTCAGGCCGTCGGCCGCGACGGCGGCGAGCTCGGCCCGCACCAACCGGAGAACCTCCGGCACGCGCTTGGGCGAGCAGCCCGCGTAGACGGAGAAGGTGCCTGTGCCGGCGTAGTGGGTGAGCGACGAGCCCACGCTGTAGACCAGCCCGCGCTTCTCCCGGATCTCCTGGAACAGCCGGGAGCTCATGCCCCCGCCCACGGCGGCGTCCAGCACGGCGGCGGCGTACCGGCGCTCGTCCAAGCGGCCCATGCCCAGGCCCCCCAGCAGCAGGTGCGTCTGCTCCGTGCGCCGGTGGATCAGCCCGGTGGGCCGGGCGGGCGCGGCGAGATCGACGTCCTCCCCCAGCCGCAGCGGCTCGGGACGGGCGCTGCCGGACAACCGGTCACCGAAGGCGGCGGTCACCAGCTCGAGCACCTGCTGGTGGTCGACCCGGCCGGCCGCCGAGACGACGATCGAGGGGACGGCGTAGCGCTCGCGGTACCAGCCGTCGACGTCGTCCCGGGTCAGGGACTCGATCGACTCGATCGTCCCCAGCACCGAGCGCCCCAGCGGGGTGTCCCCGAAGAGCGTCTCGGCATACAGGTCGTGCACGGCGTCGGCGGGCTCGTCATCGCGCATGGCGATCTCCTCGAGCACCACCGTCCGCTCGGACTCGAGGTCCGGGGCCGTGTTGAGCGCATCGGTGACCAGGTCACCGAGGAGCGTGACCGCCAGCGGCAGATCGCTGGCGAGCACGTTGGCGTAGTAGCAGGTGTGCTCCTTGGCGGTGAAGGCGTTCATCTCACCGCCCACGGCGTCCATCGCGGTGGCGATCTCCAGCGCCGTGCGACTGCGCGTCCCCTTGAACAACAGGTGCTCGAGGAAGTGCGAGGAGCCGGCGCGCTCGCCCGGCTCGTCCCGTGAGCCGATGCGGACGTAGAAGCCGGCCGACACCGACGTGGCCTCGGGCATCCGCTCGGTGATGATGCGGATGCCGTTGGCCAGCGTCGAGATGTCGATGCTCGGTTCGGGGCCC
>JAOPVN010000367.1 GCA_025966175.1 Modestobacter sp.
GCAGGCCTCGGTGCTGCGGGACGAGCTGACGGCCGCGCAGGCGCAGCTGGAGCACGCCCGCTCGGGTGGCGGCGCAGGCATCCCCGAGGTGGGGACGACGGAGATCGCCGAGGTGGTCTCCAGGAGCACCGGCATCCCGGTCGCCCAGCTGACCGAGGAGGAGCGCGACCGGCTGCTGCGGCTGGAGGACGTGCTGCACGAGCGCGTCGTGGGCCAGCAGGAGGCCGTCGACGTCGTCTCCGAGGCGATCCGCCGCTCCCGGGCGGGGCTGGGGGACCCCGACCGGCCGATCGGCAGCTTCCTGTTCCTCGGCCCCACCGGCGTCGGGAAGACCGAGCTGGCCCGGGCGCTGGCGGAGGCGCTGTTCGGCGACTCCGACCGGATCATCCGGCTGGACATGAGCGAGTTCCAGGAGCGGCACACGGTCAGCCGGCTCGTCGGCTCGCCTCCCGGGTACGTGGGCTACGAGGATGCCGGGCAGCTGACCGAGGCCGTGCGGCGCAACCCGTATTCGGTGGTGCTGTTCGACGAGATCGAGAAGGCGCACCCGGACGTGTTCAACACGCTGCTGCAGCTGCTGGACGACGGCCGGCTCACCGACTCCCAGGGCCGCACGGTCGACTTCACCCACACGGTGGTGATCATGACCAGCAACCTGGGGTCCGACGTGATCGCCGGGCACCGCGGTCCGCTCGGCTTCACCGCCGGTGGTGACGAGGGCCAGGACCTTCGGGACGCCGTGATGCGGCGGCTGCGGGACTCGTTCCGGCCGGAGTTCCTCAACCGGATCGACGAGATCGTCGTCTTCCGGCAGCTGGAACGGGAGCAGCTGATGAAGATCACCGACCTGCTGCTGGACGAGACGCGCCGGCGGCTCGCCGCCCAGGACATCGCGGTGGAGTTCACCCAGGAGGCGATCGCCTGGCTGGCCGAGCGCGGGCACGAGCCGCAGTTCGGTGCCCGGCAGCTGCGCCGGACGATCCAGCGTGAGGTCGACAACCGGCTGTCGCGCCTGGTGCTCGGCGGCGAGCTGCACCCCGGTCGGCAGGTCACCGTCGGGGTGAAGGACGGCGAGCTGGACGTCCAGGTGTCGGACCAGACGCGCGAGCCGAACACCGTTGCGGAGGCTGCGGCCGAGGCGGAGACCCCCGCCGGCGTGTGACATCACTCTCGGGGAGCCCGCGAGTAAGGCTCGCCTTGCTTGCGGGCTCCGCGAATAAGCACACAATCGTGTTGTGGAAACCACCACGGCGCACGCCGTCCCCCCTGCGGCCGGGGCCCCGGCCGAGGACGGGCGCACCCGTGACCGGGTGGGCGGGCTGCTCCTCGAGCACGGCCCGCAGACGGCGACCGAGCTCGCCGCGCGGCTGGGCATCTCCCCGGCGGCGGTCCGCCGGCACCTCGACGGCCTGGTGGCCGCCGGCCGGGTGACCGAGCGCGAAGCCCCCGGTGCGCAGCGGGGGAGGGGCCGGCCGGCCCGCCACTTCGCTCTCACCGACGCCGGTCGTTCCGCCTTCCCGCACGCCTACGACGACCTGGCGCTCACCGCGCTGCGGTTCGTCGCCGAGCACGGCGGCCCCGACGCGGTCCGCGCGGTCGCCGAGCAGCAGCTGGCCGGCCTCGCCGAGCGGTGCTCCACCGCGGTGGACTCCGCCGTGGAGCTGGCCGCCCAGGAGGGTGCCGGCGCGACCGTCGACCGGGCGCAGGTGCTGGCCGCCGCGCTCACCGCCGAGGGCTACGCCGCGACCGCGTCGGCGATCTCCAGCGGCGGGCAGCTGTGTCAGCACCACTGCCCGGTGGCACACGTCGCCGCCGAGTTCCCACAGCTGTGCGAGGCTGAGACCGCGGTGATCAGCAAGCTGGTCGGCACCCACGTGCAGCGGCTGGCCACGATCGCCCACGGCGACGGGATCTGCACCACCCACATCCCCGCGCAGCTCGCGCTGCGCGCCGGGAACGGTGCCGGGAACAAAGCCATCCCCGCACGCCCTGTACCTGCTGGTCGCGCCACTGCCTCGGAGCACCTGGACCGAAGCGCCGGCGCCAGCACACGCACCACCCCCTCGATCGACCGGGAGAGGACCCCCGCATGACCAGCACCCAGCAGCCGGTGGCCAGCACGCCGATGACGCAGGACGAGCAGATCGACTCGCTCGGCCGCTACAAGTACGGCTGGGCTGACGCCGACGTCGCCGGTGCATCGGCCACCCGTGGCATCAACGAGGACGTCGTCCGCGACATCTCGCGCCGCAAGAACGAGCCCGAGTGGATGCTCGAGCGCCGGCTCAAGGCCCTGAAGATCTTCGGCAAGAAGCCCATGCCCGACTGGGGCTCGGACCTCTCCGGCATCGACTTCCAGAACATCAAGTACTTCGTGCGCTCCACCGAGGCCCAGGCGACCACGTGGGACGAGCTGCCCGACGACATCAAGAACACCTACGACAAGCTGGGCATCCCGGAGGCCGAGAAGCAGCGGCTGGTCTCCGGTGTCGCGGCCCAGTACGAGTCCGAGGTCGTCTACCACAAGATCCGTGAGGACCTCGAGGAGCAGGGCGTCCTCTTCCTGGACACCGACACCGCGCTGCGCGAGCACCCGGACCTGTTCCGTGAGTACTTCGGTTCGGTCATCCCCGCGGGGGACAACAAGTTCGCGGCGCTGAACACCGCGGTGTGGTCCGGCGGCTCGTTCATCTACGTGCCCAAGGGCGTGCGGGTGGAGATCCCGCTGCAGGCCTACTTCCGGATCAACACCGAGAACATGGGCCAGTTCGAGCGGACCCTCATGATCATCGACGAGGGCGCCTACGTGCACTACGTCGAGGGCTGCACCGCGCCGATCTACAAGACCGACTCGCTGCACTCGGCGGTCGTCGAGATCATCGTGAAGAAGAACGCCCGCTGCCGGTACACGACCATCCAGAACTGGTCGAACAACGTCTACAACCTGGTCACCAAGCGGGCCGTGGCCCACGAGGGCGCGACCATGGAGTGGGTCGACGGCAACATCGGCTCCAAGGTGACGATGAAGTACCCCGC
>JAOPVN010000393.1 GCA_025966175.1 Modestobacter sp.
GAGCTGGGTCGCCCGCGCCGCCTGGGGCCTGCCCACCGCCCTGGGCGCCAGCCAGCGCCGGCTGCGCCCCACCGTCGCCGGCTCACCGCAGTTCGCCGACGGCAAGTTCCACAACACCATGCCCACCCCCGCGCTCGCCCCGGCCAACGCCCGCGACGGGCTGCTCCGGCAGTGGCACGAGGACCGGCACAAGGGGCTGCCCGGCGGTCCGATCCCGCTGGTCTCCCCGGAGATCCCCGAGCAGGCCGCCGAGCTGGCGGTCACCTGGTTCGGCCACTCCAGCGCGCTGCTGGAGGTCGACGGACACCGCGTGCTGGTCGATCCGGTGTGGGGCGAGCGGGTCTCGCCGTCACCGCTGATCGGGCCCACCCGGCTGCACCCGGTGCCCACGCCGGTGGAGAGCCTGCCGCCGGTCGACGCGGTGCTGATCAGCCACGACCACTACGACCACCTGGACCTGCCCACCGTGCGCGCCCTGGTCCGCGGGCAGTCCGCGCCCTTCGTCGTCCCCGTCGGCATCGGCGCGCACCTGCGGGGCTGGGGCGTGCCGGAGGACCGGATCGTCGAGCTGGACTGGGACGGCGCCACCTCGGTGGCCGGCCTGACCCTGACCTGTACCGAGGCCCGGCACTTCTCCGGCCGCTTCTTCGCCCGGGACACCACGCTGTGGTCCTCCTGGGTGATCACCGGCCCGCGGCACCGGGTCTTCTTCGGCGGCGACACCGGCTACACCCCCGCCTTCGCCGGCATCGGCGCCCGGTTCGGCCCGTTCGACCTCACCCTGCAGCCGATCGGCGCCTACAACGACGCCTGGCACGCCATCCACATGGACCCCGAGGAGGCCGTGCGGGCGCACGGCGACCTCGGCGGCCAGGTGCTGGTGCCCATCCACTGGGCGACCTTCAACCTGGCGTTCCACCGCTGGGCCGAGCCGGTGCAGCGGCTGCTGGCCGCGGCGGGCACGCGCGGTGTGCAGGTCGTCGTCCCCCGGCCCGGGGAGCGGATCGACCTGCTGGCCCCGCCGCCGCAGCAGGACTGGTGGACGGCGGTCGGCTCGGCCGACGACGCGGCCACTCCGCCCGCCCCCGAGACGGGACGGACCGGTCCGCTGCTGCGCCGGGTCAGTCCTCGGCGGTGACCAGGACGGCGTCCTGCGGCTCGCGGCTGCGCTGGACGGAGAACAGCACCGCGTAGAGGCCGGCGGCGACGAGGAAGCCGACGAAGAACGTGATGTCGCCGACCTCGGGCACGTGCGAGGGGACGACGCCGACGTAGTAGGACTCGTTGGAGAACAACCACACCGCGATGACGATCCCGGCCAGCATCGAGACCCAGCCGGCGTACGGGTTGTGCCGGGTGTCGAAGAGGAAGCCGTCCACCCGGTGCCCCCGGCGCAGGTACTGGTCGGTGAAGTAGACGCCCAGCCACGGGCCGATCCAGTAGCTGATCACCAGCAGGAAGTTCTCGTACCGGGCCCCGGCGTCGTCCAGCGCCGACCAGGCGAGGACCAGCCCGATGACGCCGAAGCCGACCGCGGTGACCGCCCGGGCCGCCTTGAGCGGGATCCGGAAGCCCATCGCGGTGAACGAGAGCGCGCCGGAGTAGATGTTGATCGCGTTGGCCGCGATCGCCCCGAGCGCGATGGCCAGCAGGGTGAGGTCCCCGACGACCGCGCCCAGGTGCGAGGTGAACGCGGTGGTGGGGTTGAGCCCGGCGCCGGTGACGATGCTGGTGGAGGCCGCGCCGGCCAGCTCCAGGACCATGCAGGACAGGAAGACGCCGAGCCCGGCGAACAGGCCCACCTTCACCTTGGGGGTGTCGGCCGGCAGGTAGCGGGTGTAGTCCGCGCCGTAGGGGTTCCAGCCGGCCGCGTAGCCGAACGTCGCGCCCACGATCACCAGGAAGCCGCCGATGCCGGCACCGCTCCCGCCCACCGAGTAGTCGGCCTTGACGAAGGTCATCACGCAGGCGATCGCGAAGATGATGCCCAGGACCGGCGCGGCGTACCGCTCGAAGGCCTGCACCAGGTTGTGGCCGAAGAACGCGATCGCGATCTGCAGGACCACGACGATCAGCAGGCAGAGCCACGAGGGCAGGTCGGTCAGCGAGTTCAGCGCCAGGGCGCCGCTGACGCTGTTGACGGCGAACCAGCCGATGCCGGCGACCACGGCGTTCAGCCCGGCCGGCAGCGCGTTGCCCCACCACCCGAAGGCGATCCGGGAGAGCACCATCTGCGGCACGCCGTACTGCGGCCCGCGGGCGGAGAGCACCGCGTGGGTGAAGGAGCCCAGACCGGTGCCGAGCAGGATGGCGAAGAACGCCTGGGTGAACGACAGGCCCACGATCCCGGTGGCCAGCACGCCGATGAAGACGGTGGCGAACTCCAGGTTCGGGGACAGCCACGTCCACAGCAGCTGGACCGGGCTGCCGTGCCGGTCGCGCTGCGGGACCATCTCCGCACCGCCGGGCTCGACGGCGATCACCTTGGTGCCGTACTCGCCCTGGCGGACCTCCGCGGTGACGCTCTCGCTGGCTGGTGCGGTCGTGCTCATCCCTGCCCCCGGTCCCACGCTGTACAGCTGGCTGCGAGCCTAGGCGCAGCCACCCGCGCCCGGGTATCGGCACCGTTACGTTTCAGGGCGCGAGGGAGTGTCAGGGTGCGAGGGAACCGAGCACTGCCGGCAGCTCCCCCAGGTCGCCGATCTCGTGCGGCGGCTGCGGACCGTCCGGGTCGATCCGGTGCCCGCTCCGGCGCACCCGGACGACGGCGAGCCCGGCCTCCAGCGCCCCGCGGGTGTCCCGGGCCGAGGCGGGCACGTGCACGTCCACCCCGGCGTCGCGGGCGCGCAGGTACAGCTCCGGGTGCGGCTTGTAGGCGCGTAGCCGCTCGCTGGTCAGGACGGCGTCGTCCTCGACCAGCGCGGCCGCCCGGGTGCGCCGGAACAGGTCGTCATCCACGTTGGACAGCACGCCGATCCGATGGGTGCGGCCCACCGCCGGCAGGGCCGCCTCGACGTCGCGCCACAGCGGCCACTCCGGGAGCGACCCGAGCAGCACCTCGACGTCGGCCGCCGCATCGGCCGCCAGCCCCCGGGCGGCGTAGGTCGCCGCGAGCGCCCGCCGGCAGTGTTCGGCAAAGGGCACCCAGGGCGCGTCGTCGTCGTGCGGGACGTCCTTCTGCGAGGCTTTGTTCCGGGCGTCCCAGTCGTCGTAGAGGTCGGTGCCCGCGACGTCCCAGCCGTGGCCTGCGGCGATGCGCGCGAAGGCGCCCGAACCGCCGGTCCGGGAGTCGATCAGGGCGCTGAACAGGTCAAAGGTCACCAGGGCCACACGGCCATCCTGCCCGCCGGACGGTTGGACGGCGCCGGGAACGGGCACTCCACCCCGACGATCCAGACCGGGTCACAGGAGGAACGACATGCCAGCCCACAGCGACAGCTCGTCCGACCCCACCCCCACGCAGTCCCTGGGGAGCACGGCCGCCGGATCGCACGCCGTCACCGGCACTACGAGCGACGCGCCCACGCCGGAGTACACGCCGGTCGACCGGACCCCGACGATGCCGGCCGCCCCCGTCCCGGCGGCCGCCCCGGCCGCCGCCGCCCCGGCGGCACCCCCCGCGGGCACCACCAACGACACCGACCGTGACCAGGACATCCACCGGGGGTTGGGCCGCACCGACCGGCAGCACGTCGTCGCCGCGCAGAAGGCCCGCTACGGCGGGATCTCCTGGGGCGCGGCGTTCTTCGGCTGGCTGTCGGCCAACGGGATGGCCGTCATCCTCATCGCGCTGCTGTCGGCCGGCGGCCTCGCCTTCGGCCTGTCCAACACCGTCTCCTCCGCCAACCAGGCGGCCGACTCGGCGACGTCCGGCATCGGGCTCGGGGCCGGCATCGCCCTGCTGGTGGTGCTCTTCCTCGCCTACCTCGCCGGCGGCTACGTGGCCGGACGGATGGCGCGCTTCGACGGCGTGAAGCAGGGCCTGGCGGTCTGGGTCATCGGCCTGGTCGTCGTCCTCCTGCTGGCGCTGGCCGGGCTGGTCTTCGGCTCGCAGTACAACGTGCTGGCCCAGCTGGACCTGCCGCGGATCCCGATCGACGAAGGCACCGCGACCACCGCCGGCATCATCGCGCTGGTCGCCGTCCTGGTCGCGACGCTGCTCGGCGCCGTCGTCGGCGGGATGCTCGGCTCCCGGTACCACCGCAAGGTCGACCGCGTCGGCTTCGACGCCGCCTGACCGCCCGGCCCCGTCCAGGGCCCCACCCTGAGCTTGCGAAGGGTGGGGAGGACGGGGTCCTTGCTCAGCGCAGCAGCTTGGACATCCGCCGGTCGGCCAGCGGCTTGCCGCCGGTCTGGCAGGTCGGGCAGTACTGCAGCGAGGTGTCGGCGAAGGAGACCTCGCGGACGGTGTCGCCGCAGACCGGGCAGGGCAGCCCGGTGCGGGCGTGCACCTGCAGCCCGGCCCGCTTCTCGCCTTTGAGCGTGGCCGCCCGCTGGCCCAGCTGGCGGTCCAGGGCGCCGGTGAGCGTGTCCCGCATGGCGGTGTGCAGCCGGAGCAGCTCGTCGTCGGTGAGCTTGTCCGACATCTTGAACGGCGAGAGCCGGGCGTCGTGCAGGATCTCGTCGGAGTAGGCGTTGCCGATCCCGGCGATCACCGTCTGGTCGGTCAGGGTGCCCTTGAGCTGGGTGCGCCGGCCGGCCAGCAGCGCGCCCAGCTGCTCGGCGTCCACGTCCAGCGCGTCGGGGCCCAGCCGGGCGATGCCCGGCACCTCCGACGGCGTGCGGACGACGTAGACCGCCAGCCCCTTGCGGGTGCCCTGCTCGGTGAGGTCGAAGCCCTCCGGCAGCTCCCCCTCGCGCGGCTCGAGGTGCACCCGCAGCGCGAGCGGCCCCTTGCCCGGCTTCGGCGGCGCGGTGGGCAGGTTCTCCCGCCAGTGCAGCCAGCCCGCCCGGGCCAGGTGCACCACCAGGTGGACCCCCGAGACGTCCAGGTCGAGAAACTTGCCGTGCCGCGAGGCATCGGTGAGCTCCAACCCGGCCAGCGCGGACAGCGGCGGGTCGAAGGTCTTGATCGCCTGGACGGCGGCCAGGTCCGCGCGCGTCACGACACGGCCGACGGCGTTCTCCCGCAGGAACGCCACCAGCGCCTCCACCTCGGGCAACTCGGGCATCCGCCCATGATCCACGCCCGGGCCCATCCCCGGCCCCTCCTCCGCCAAAATGGCCATTTCGGCGGAGGACGGCGCCCCGCTCGTCAGGTGCGGGCAGCCTCCTCGTCGAGTTGCGCGGTCGCGCCGGGCTCGGCCCGGGCCGACTGCGCCACGGCGGCGGCGACCGCCAGGGTCACGGCGGGATCGAAGACGCTCGGGATGATGTAGTTGGCGTTGAGCTGGTCGTCGCGCACCACCGCGGCCAGCGCGTCGGCGGCGGCCAGCAGCATCCCGGGGCGGATCTCCTTGGCCCGGGCATCGAGCAGGCCGCGGAAGACGCCGGGGAACGCCAGCACGTTGTTGATCTGGTTCGGCAGGTCCGAGCGGCCCGAGGCGACGACGGCGGCGTACTGCCGGGCCCGCACCGGGTCGACCTCCGGGGTCGGGTTGGCCATCGGGAAGACGACGGCCCGCTCGGCCATCGCGGCCAGCGCCTCCACCGGCAGCACGTTCGCGGCGCTCACCCCGATGAAGACGTCCGCGCCGACCAGCGCGTCGGGCAGCTCGCCGCGCACGCAGTCGGGGTTGGTGCGGCGGGCCAGGTCCCGCTTCGCCGGGGACAGCCGCTCGTCGTCGGGCGACAGGATGCCCTCCTTGTCCCAGACCAGCACCTTCCCGACGCCGGCCTCCAGCAGCAGCGAGACGATCGCCGTCCCGGCCGCGCCACCGCCGGCCACGACGACGCGCACCTGCTCCAGGCGCTTGTCCACCACCCGCAGCGCGTTGCGCAGTGCGGCCAGCGCGACGATCGCCGTCCCGTGCTGGTCGTCGTGGAACACCGGGATGTCCAGCTTCTCCCGCAGCCGGGCCTCGATCTCGAAGCAGCGGGGTGCGGCGATGTCCTCCAGGTTGATCCCGCCGAAGCCGGGGGCGATCAGCTCCACGGTGCGCACGATCTCGTCGACGTCCTGGGTGTCCAGCGCGATCGGCCAGGCGTCGATGTCTCCGAACCGCTTGAACAGCGCAGCCTTGCCCTCCATCACCGGCATGGAGGCACCCGGCCCGATGTCGCCCAGGCCCAGCACCGCCGA
>JAOPVN010000399.1 GCA_025966175.1 Modestobacter sp.
GACGTCGCCCGGGCGCCGGCCCCCGCGACGGCGACCTGGGCCCGGGACGCCCGCGGCAGCCCGGCAGCGAGCTGCGGCAGGTACGGCAGGACCCAGCGGCGGACGCCCACGTTGATCGGGAAGGCCGACGCCGCACCGTCCGCGCCGAGGAGGGTCCACTTGTCCGACACCCAGCGGGCCCCGTCCTCCATGAGGGCCAGCGCGGTCTCGGTCTTGCCGCTCTCCGACCAGCCGGCCACCAGCACGGCCCGGCCGTCGATCTCGACGGCCGCGCTGTGCACGGCGACGGTGTCCCGCCGGACCGCCGCGGTCTGGAGGGCCGGCCGCACCACGGTGCGGAACAGCGACCCGATCGGGAAGGCGGGGTGACAGCGCAGCGTCAGCTCCTCGGTGTCCGGGGAGCGCAGCAGCGTGCACGCCCGGCCCCGGACGACGAGGCTGAGCGCCCGGCCGTCCCAGCCGGTGGTCATGCCGTCCCGAGCGGGGTTCTGGACGTCGACGAAGCGGGTGGGGACATCCGCGTCGAACTCCAGGACGACGTCGGCGGGACCGGTGGGCGGACTCGCCGCACAGGGGTCCATCTGGTGCGCGACGGCGGCGAGCACGCGTTCGTCGCCGCCGGTCACGCGGAGGGACACGCGGCCCGACAGGTCGTAGTGCGTCACGCGCCCATTCCTACCGGAATGTGGTCGACGGTCGGGAGCTTTTGCGCGCGCGATTCGGACGGTTCACTCCCGGATTTGCGTGTGGTCTTCGATGTGCTGTCGTCGGAGCGGAATGTCGTCGGTGCGGCATCACCAAACGTGACGCTGCATGGCGATTTTCCGCACCTCTCTTCTCAAAGGCGGATGCATTCTCAATACTCACCGTCACTCGACCCGGGCGGCTTTCCCGGCGGCTGAGTCGATGTGCACGGGGGCCTATTTCTGGGTCTGCCGCGCCTGCACGGGGGCCCCATCCCGCACAGCCGGGGCTCCGCCCTGTTTGGTCCACATGGCGATGTCGAAGGTGGCCGAGATGGCGCTCCCCGCGGTCGGATCCGTTCCACCTCCCGGACGGCCTGCGGTCCGCAGGCGTCGCTGGCTGGCGGTGCTGGCCGCGCTCGCCGTCGTGCTCGGCATCGTCGCGGTGGCGCCGGCCGCGTCCGCCGCGCCCGGCGATGTGGGTGTCGAGGGCCCGGATCACACCGGCACCGGCACCCCGACCGGGATCAAGCGCGCGGAGAACGTGCTCTGGTTCAACGACGGCCGCTGGTGGGCCAACATGTGGGACGTCACCAGCAAGGACAACCACATCTTCTGGTTCGATCCGGCCACCATGGCCTGGGTGGACACGCAGACGGTGGTGGACACCCGGTCGAACGTGCACGTGGACGTGCTGTGGGACGGCGCCAAGCTCTACATCGCCACGCACCAGTTCGTGCAGGACGAGCAGCCGGCGGTCTCCGGATACGACGCGTACCTGTACCGGTTCAGCTACAACAGCACCACCAAGAAATACACGCTGGACGGTCGGGCCGTCATCAACAACCTGAAGACCGAGACGCTGGCGATCGACAAGGACACGACCGGCGCCCTCTGGGCCACGTGGACCCAGGACAGCTCCATCTTCGTCGCGCGAACCACCGCCGGGAACACGCTCAGCTGGAACGCTCCGTTCAAGCTGCCCGGATCGGCCACCGTCGGCGTCGACGACAACTCCGCGATCATCGCCTACAAGGGCTACCTCGGCGTCATGTGGAGCAGTCAGACGAAGTTCGGCGCCACGGCGCCCGACGGCATGTACTTCGCCATCCACAAGGACGGCGCTGCCGACACGGCCTGGTCGGGGCCGATCACCGCGGTGCAGACGCCCAAGGGCAGTGACGACCACATCAGCATCAAGTGGCTGGACGCCTCGGGCGGCCAGGTCTACGCCGCGGTCAAGACGTCGTTCACCGCGGCGAGCCAGCCGCAGGTCCAGCTGCTGGTCTTCGACATCTCCACCGGCAAGTGGCGCACGCCGTACACGATCGCCACGGTGGCGGAGTGTCCCGACCGCGTGCTGGTGCTGATCGACGAGGTGAAGCAGCAGCTCCGCACGTTCGGCACCTATCCGGCGCCCGGTGGTACCTGCACCTCCTCCGGCGGGGCCATCTACGAGAAGGACTCCCCGCTCGGCTCGATCAGCTTCCCGACCAGCAAGGGCTCACCGGTCATCCTGGACGCGGACAGCCCGTTCGTGCAGAACGTCACCTCGACCAAGCAGAACATCAAGGCGGGGATGGGCATCCTCGTGCTCGCCGACAACAACAAGACGTCCCGCTACTGGTCGCACTACGAGGCGCCGGGCGGGACCACGCCACCGCCGGTGACCGCGCCCACGGCGGCCTTCACCGCGTCGCCGACGAGCGGGACGGCGCCGCTGGCGGTGCAGTTCACCGACACCTCCACCGGCAGCCCGACCAGCTGGTCGTGGGCCTTCGGTGACGGGGCGACGGCCACCACGCAGAACCCGGCGCACACCTACACCGCGGCCGGGAGCTACGTCGCGACGCTGACCGCCACCAACGCGGGCGGATCGAACTCGACGACCCGGACGATCACGGTCACCGGCGCCGCGGACACCACACCGCCGGACACCACCATCACCTCCGGACCGTCCGGGTCGGTGACCGCCACGTCGGCGTCCTTCGAGTTCTCCTCGTCGGAGGCGGGCTCGACCTTCGAGTGCAGCCGCGACGGCGCGGCCTACGCGGCGTGCACGTCGCCGACCAGCTACAGCGGTCTGGCCGCCGGCTCGCACACCTTCTCGGTCCGGGCCAAGGACGCGGCCGGCAACACCGACCAGAGCCCGGCCACCCGCAGCTGGACGGTCGGCACGCCGCCGCCGACGAGCACCGGGATCGTCCGCCAGTCCACGAGCACCGTGGTCAACACCACGGCGGGGACCACGGTCACGGTGGCCGCGCCGAGCGGGACGGCGTCCGGTGACGTGCTGGTCAGCTGCCTCGCGCTCAACGGGAGCACCGTCGCGAGCGCTCCGGCCGGCTGGTCATCGATCGCCGGGGTGACCTCGGTGAGCAACCCGCGCGTCTACGGCTACTACAAGGTGGCCGGCGCATCGGAACCCACGTCCTACAGCTGGACGCTCGCCTCCAGCGTCGCCAGCAGTGCCGGCATCGCCCGCTACTCCGGCGCGAGCGGACTCGACGGTGCGGCGACCCAGGCGTCCGGGGCCTCCGGCACCAGCGGCGTCGTCCCCGGTGTCACGACGACGACGGCCAACGCGATGCTGGTGGGCTGCATGGGCGTGAACAGCTCGGCGTCCACGTCGACCATCACCCCGCCGGCCGACATGACCCAGGCGTGGGACCTCGGTGGCAAGCGGCACGAGTACGCGGACGGTCTCCGGTCGGCAGCCGGAGCCACCGGGGACCGGACGTGGACCTTCAATGCCAGCCGGGCCTGGGCCGGCTGGCTGGTCGCCCTGCGGCCGCGCTGAGGCAGGGACGGCGGCAGGGGGAGCGCCCCTGCCGCCGTCCGCCCTGTGCGCCGTCGGTCTGCCGCTGTCCGGCCTGTGCCAGGTGGGTCAGGACTCGACGTCCCACTGGTCGGCGTAGACCTTGGTCAGCGTGTACGACGAGTACCGCTGCACCCGGTCCTGCCGGCCGGAGAGCGTGACTCCCGGCTCGGCGGTCAGGGCCACCTCGCCGGCGCCCACCCGCCGCACCCGCAGGGTCGTGCCGATCGGGACGGCGGCGGTCGAGTCCGAGGGCACGGTCACCTCGAGGTCGTACTCGCTGTTCACCCGGACGAGGTCGTCGGTGGCATCGAGGACCGTGTCGCTGGTGATCGTGCGGACCGTCGCGGACGACGAGACCGTCATCGTGTGCGTGGTGTCGTCGGTGTCGATCACGATGTTGGGGCCGGCCACGACCATGGTGTGCACCGCCTTGCGGATGAGCGCGGCGTCCGGCTCCAGGAGACCGCCGTTCGCGCGGATGACCGAGGGGATCGCGCGAGCTCCGTCGTCGGCGACGACCCCGGTGCCGTAGTGGCCGGCCGGGCCGAAGTTGTTGCCGACGATGGTGGTCTGACGGCCGCTGGGCCCGATACCGATGAAGTTCCGGGCAACGGGACTCCCTGATTTGGTCGAGAACGTGCACCCGGTGATGACGGTGCGGTTCACCGGGTTCTCGGCCGGGCCGGTGATCGCGACGTGGTCGTAGAGGTTCGCGCCCTTCCGGCCATTGCTGGCGAAGTTGCAGCCGGTGAAGAGGATGTCCGAGTAGGAGCTGTGCGTGGAGTCGATCAGCACACCGTTCGCGTCGGCGCCCTCGATCTTGCAGTTGGCGAACTTGGTGCGTGATCCGGCCCCGTTGAAGAAGATGTTGTGGCGGTTGGCCGCGTAGAAGTGGCAACCGGTGACCTGCGCCGAGCCACCACCTGCCAATTGCATGTTGTCCTCGTTGTCGAAGACCACACAGGACGTGAAGTTCAGGTCGGTCGCCCCGTCGCCGAGGAAGAAGCCGGAGCCGCCGCACCGGGAGGCCTGGGAGAAGGCCACGACGGTGTCGTAGGTGTCCCAGTCGGGGTATCCCTGGAAGTCGAAGCCGTGACCCAGGACGTTGTAGACGAAGACGTGACTGATGAGTCCGCGATAACTGCGGAAGTGCACGCCGGACCCTCCGGAGGCACGTTGGCCGTCCAGTGCGAAGTCCCGCAGGGTGACGCCGTGCACGGGTGCGGTGTCCTGGTCCAGCTGCACCCTGAGCATGGGGCCGGCGTCCAGGGATCCGATCGCCTCGATGCGGGTGCCCACGGCGTCCTGACCCGCGCCCACGCGCTGTCCGGGCCCCGCCCCGACCACCGCGGTGTTGTGCGTGCGGACCAGGAGGGTGGCCGAGATCCGGTACCGCCCCGCGGGCAGGAACACCGTCCCACCCTGCGGTCCGACGGCGTCCAGGGCGGATTGGATGGCCGCGGTGTCGTCGGTCGCGCCATCACCTGCCGCGCCGTGGGCCCGGACGTCGAGGACGAGCCGGCTGAGGTCGTTGGCGGCTCCGTCGGCGCCCGCTCCCCGCACGGGCTGCCGGGGGTCCGGGGCACCGTCGGCAGCGGCGATGGCGACCCCGGCCGCCCCTAGGAGAGCGCCCGCGCCGACGGTGCCCCCCCGGCGCAGCAGAGCGCGGCGAGTGACCTCGCCACGGGCCCGGCCTCCGCCGGTGCGCGCCCCATTTTTCCGGAACAAGTTCACCTGGTCATAGTGCCCCATGCCGCAGCTCGAAGAGGCCACGATGCGCATTACTCCGGTCACCCGCTGCACACGCCAGTCCGTGGTGAAGCCCGGGTGAAGAAAAGCTGACGAAGAAGCCAACAATCGGCGTCGAGTGGGTGGACATCCGTCACTTGAATCCGGTAGGAAGTCCCATGTCGCTCAGGCGGGGAGACCCCAAATGATCGATGGTCACGACCGGACTCGGTGTTTGCTGCGGTCGTCAGTTCGACGGGGGGAACCATATCGCGCGTCTTCGACTGGCTGCTGGCCGCCCATTGGGTCTCAGCACGCCACCATGGTCCCCAGTCAGCCTGCATCACGGGCGAGCTATGACCCGACGGGCGCTAAATTGGTCGCCCCAGTCCGTCGGCGAGCAATGGCGAAACCGGCCCCGTCTCGTCATCGAGAGGACCGGTCATGCGCCGTCGGAATCTGGGCATGAATGCGGTGTGGAGTGGATCGCTCGCGCCGCGGGTGAGCGTCGTCGTGCCCACGTTGAACGAGGCGAAGAACCTGCCGCACGTCTTCAGCCTGTTGCCCGCCGATCTCCACGAGGTGATCGTGGTGGACGGGCGCAGCACCGACGACACGGTGGCGGTCGCTCGGGCCCTCCGCCCCGACGTCCGCGTCGTGCTGCAGAACCGCAAGGGCAAGGGCAACGCGATGGCCTGCGGGTTCACGGTGGTGACCGGCGACATCGTGGTCATGCTGGATGCCGACGGCTCGGCAGATCCGCGGGAGATCCCCCGGTTCGTGGCGGCCCTGGTCGCCGGGGCCGACTTCGCCAAGGGCTCCCGCTTCGCGACCGGCGGCGGGAGCGACGACATCACCCGGACGCGGTCCTGGGGCAACCGCTGGCTGAACCGGACGGCGAACCTGCTCTTCGCGACCAGGTACACCGACCTCTGCTACGGGTACAACGCCTTCTGGGCGCGCTGTCTCCCGGCGCTCTGCCTCGACGCGTCGGACCGTGGGCGCACGGACAAGCTCTGGGGTGACGGGTTCGAGATCGAGACGATCATCAACACCCGGGTGGCCAAGGCCGGGCTGCGGATCGTCGAGGTGCCCAGTTTCGAGTTCCAGCGCATCTACGGCGACAGCAACCTGAACACCTGGCGAGACGGTCTGCGCGTCGTCCGAGCGCTCCTGGTCGAGCGCACGAACGGTCTGGGCAGGGGTGCCCGGACCGAGCGGCGAGCGCCGCAACCCGCGTCGCTGACCCAGCCCGCGTCGCTGACCCTCGCCCGGTGGGAGAACACCACGGTGCCGATGCCGCCTCTGCCGGTGGCAGGCTCGGCGCCGTCGGACATCCGGACCGCTGCTCAGCGTCTGCGGAGCCGGACTCTCCGCAGCAACGAGCGGGAGTACCGGTCGCACGCGCAGGCCGCGCAGTCCGAACCCCGGCGATAGTGCTCGTGCGCCGCCTTGTCGTGACCGCACGAACAGATCCGCCGGGAGCGGGCCGGTGCCTCTGCTGCGGGTGGCCCGCCGGCCGGTGCCCGGTCGTGCATGCTCCGGGACGCGGGACGCTCGAGGGCGTCGCCCGGCTCGTCAGGGCGCGACGCAGGTTCCTCCTGCTCGCGGGGCGCCGGCGCGGGAGTCGATGCTGCCTCCACCAGGCGGCCCCTCTCACCCGTGCCGCGAGGCGAACGCCCGCGGCGGCTGACCATCGGCGTCAACGTAGTCGGTCCACCGAACAGTTTCCCGGCCGGCGCGGCTCGACGTGGGCACCGGGGAACGGGCTGGCCGAGGTGCAGGTGGCGCCAAGGAACCGGCTCGCCGGCTCGGTGTGCCGACCACGCTCGGTGACGCCATGACCCACCTCGATGATCGGTTGAGTCCGGCGGCGCTCACCGTCGGCTCCGGCGCGGCCGCCACGGCCACGGTCACCGTGGTCATCTGTGCGTACACGCTGGAGCGGTGGGACGACATCGTGGCTGCCATCGAGAGCCTGCGTCGGCAGAGCCGCCCGGCGGAGCAGGTCGTCCTCGTGTCCGACCACAACCCTGATCTGCTCGCTCGGGCGCGCCGCGCCTTCCCGGACGTGCTCAGCGTGGGCAACGTCGGCACGAAGGGCCTGTCCGGTGCCCGGAACACCGGCGTCAGCGTCGCCACCGGGGACGTGGTGGCCTTCCTCGACGACGATGCCGCCGCTGGAGTCCAGTGGGTCGCCCACCTCCTGGACGCCTACCGCGACGACGCGGTGATCGGGGTCGGCGGAACGGTGGTGCCGGCCTGGAAGGCCCCGCGACCGACGTGGTTCCCGGACGAGTTCCTGTGGGTCGTCGGCTGCAGCTACGCAGGCCTGCCGACCACGCGGGCCCGGATCAGGAACCCGATCGGCGCCAACATGAGCTTCCGGCGAGCCGTCTTCGCGGCTGCCGGCGGGTTCGACCCGACCATGGGCCGGTTGGGCAAGGACGCCGCGGGCTGCGAGGAGACCGAGTTCTCCATCCGGGCACACACCTCGTTGCCCGGCGCGCGGATCGTCATGGAGCCCGCAGCCGTCTGCCGTCACAACGTCCCGGCGGACCGGGTCACCCGGACGTACTTCCGCCGCCGGTGCCGCGCCGAGGGGCGGTCGAAGGCGCTGGTCAGCCGGCTGGCCGGCCAGGTCGAGGCGCTGGAGTCCGAGCGGGGCTACGTGCTGCACACCCTCCCGAAGGGCGTCGTGCGCGGCGTGCGGGAGCTGATCGGCGGGGACCGATCCGCCGGCGCGCGAGCGTGGACGATCGTGGAGGGCCTGGTGCTGACAGCGATCAGCTATGCCGTGACGACCGTTCGCCTCAGCGTGAGGGCCCGGACCGGGAGGGCCGTCCGCTTCCTCAGCGACGGCCGGTGTACCCAGTCGGCCGGGGACCGGCTCCGCCGCCGCGGCCGGTAGCGGCGACAGGAACAGCCGGGGACAGCGCAGTCGCTGCCACGGCGGTAGTGCTGGTGGAGCGTTCGAGCGTCTCCACAGCGACAGGACCTCGATGCCGCCACGATCTGTCGGAGCGACATGATTGCCCCCTGCCCGAGCGAGCCCGCGCAGTGGCTCTCCGCTGAGCGCTCCCGGTCATGGTGACCCACATCACGCTCTACTGCAAAAAGATCAGCGCGTCCCGGTTCCGTGCGGAGCGGCGGCAGTCGCCCCGGTCAGCCGGTCACCTCGGCCCCGGTCGCCTCCCGGCGCTTCTTGGCGCCCTTCTTCTTCCGCTCGCCGCCGTCCTCGTCGGAGTCCTCGGGGACGAGCCGGCTGAGCTCGCCGCGGATGAAGTCCCGGGTCGCCAGCTCGCCGACCG
>JAOPVN010000069.1 GCA_025966175.1 Modestobacter sp.
TGGCCCGCCGCCGGGTGTACGTGCACCCGGTGCGGTGGACCTCGCTGGGTCTGTCGCTGCTGGAGGCGATGCACCTGGGCATGCCGGTCGTCGCGCTGGCCACCACCGAGGCGGTGGAGGCGGTGCCCGCCGAGGCCGGGGTGCTCTCCACCCGTCCCGACCGGCTGGCCGCCGCCGTCCGGCACTTCATCGACGAGCCCGACGCCGCCCGGCTGGCCGGCAAGGCCGCCCGCGCCGCCGCCCTGGAGCGCTACGGGCTGGCGAGGTTCCTCGCCGACTGGGACCGGCTGCTGACGGAGGTGACCCGATGAGGATCGACCTGGTGTCCGAACATGCGTCGCCGCTCGCCGCCATCGGGGGCGTCGACGCCGGTGGGCAGAACGTGCACGTCGCGGCGCTGGCCGCCGGCCTGGCCGCCCGCGGTCACCAGGTCACCGTGCACACCCGCCGCGACGACGCGGACCTGCCCGCTCGGGTGCGGACCGCCGACGGCTACGACGTGGCGCACGTGCCCGCCGGACCGGCCACCGTGCTCCCCAAGGACGAGCTGCTCCAGCACATGGCGACCTTCGCCGACGTGCTGCACGCCGAGTGGTCGGCGACCCGGCCCGACGTCGTGCACGCGCACTTCTGGATGAGCGGGCTGGCCTCGGTGCAGGCCACCGCCGGGCTCGGGATCCCGGTGCTGCAGACCTTCCACGCCCTGGGCTCGGTCAAGCGCCGGCACCAGGGGGACGCGGACACCTCACCCGAACAGCGCATCGACCTGGAGCGGGGGCTGTGCGCCGACGTCGACCACGTCGTCGCGACCTGCACCGACGAGGTGTTCGAGCTGCGCCGGCTCGGGCTGTCCAGCGACCGGGTGTCCATCGTCCCGTGCGGCGTGGACACCGCCGTCTTCACCCCGCGCGGCCCGGTCGCGCCGCGCTCGGACCGGCCGCGGCTGCTCGTCCTGGGCCGGCTGGTCGAGCGGAAGGGGCAGGAGGACGCCGTGCGCGCGCTGGCCGCCGTCCCTGCGGCGGAGCTCGTCGTCGTGGGTGGGCCGGAGGCAGCGGAGCTGGACGACGACCCGGAGGTCTGCCGGCTGCGCGGGATCGCCGCCGACCTCGGCGTCGCGGACCGGCTGGTCTTCACCGGCTCGGTGTCCCGGGCCGACGTGCCGGGCTGGATCCGCTCGGCCGACGTCGTCCTCGCGGTGCCCTGGTACGAGCCGTTCGGGATCACCCCGCTGGAGGCGATGGCCTGCGGGCGCCCCGTCGTCGCCACCGCCGTCGGTGGCCTGGTCGACAGCGTGGCGGACGGCGTCACCGGCGACCTCGTGCCGCCACGGGACCCCGCCGCGCTGGGGGAGGCGCTCGCCGCACTGCTCGCCGACGACGAACGGCGGGCCGGGTACGGCGCCGCCGGGGTCACCCGCGCCCGTACCCGCTACCGCTGGTCCCGGGTCGTCGCCGACACCGACGCCGTCTACCGCCAGGTGCTCGCGGCCCGAGCGCCCGAGAAGACCGCCCTGATCGAGGAGTCCCGATGACCGCCGCTCCGTTCCGCGCCGCCGAAGTCGTCTCGCCCGACTCCTGCACCCACCTCACCGGGCACGACCACGTCGCGTCGCTGACCACCGCCCTGCGGGATCTCACCGACCAGATCGACACCCTCGACCGCTGGGGACGGCAGCTGGCCGACGTGCTGACCGGCCCGCCCCGCGGGCGGCTGCTGGCCGCGGGCAACGGCGGCAGTGCCGCGCAGGCCCAGCACCTCACCGCCGAGCTGGTCGGCCGCTACCGCGCCGACCGGCCGCCGTTCTCCGCGATCTGCCTGACCGCCGAGACCTCCAGCCTCACCGCGATCGCCAACGACTACCCGGCCGACGAGCTGTTCGCCCGGCAGGTCGAGGCGCACGGCCGGGCCGGGGACGTGCTGGTGCTGCTGTCGACCAGCGGCCGCAGCCCGAACGCGGTCGCCGCCGCCCGCCGGGCCCGTGACTGCGGCATCACGGTGCTCGCGATGACCGGCCCGGCGCCCAACCCGCTGGCCGCCGTCGCGCACGACACGGTCGCCATCGACTCCCCGTGGACGGCGACCGTGCAGGAGTGCCACCTGGTCGCGCTGCACCTGCTCTGCGCCGCGTTCGACGCCGCGGTGCTCGCCGAGCCGGCCCGGATCGAGACCGCCAACCACGTGCAGGTCGTCGAATGATCGTGGTGGTGGGGGACGGCCTCCTCGACGTGGACCTGGTCGGGACGGCGTCCCGGCTGACTCCCGACGCCCCGGTTCCGGTGGTCGAGAACGTCGAGACCCGCGAGCGCCCCGGTGGCGCGGCGCTGGCCGCCGTGCTGGCGGCACAGTTCGCCGGCGGCCGGGAGGTCGTGCTGGTGACCCCACTGGCCGACGACGACGGCGCTCGGCGACTGCGCGCCCTGCTCGACGGCCGGGTGCGGCTGATCGGGATCCCCGCGACCGGGGGCACCCCGGTCAAGCAGCGGATCCGGGTCGGCGACCACTCCGTCGTCCGGCTGGACAGCGGTGGCGCCGTCTCGTCCTTCGGTGCGCTGCCGGCCGAGGCCGCCGCCGCGATCCGGGACGCCGCGGCCGTGCTCGTGGCCGACTACGGCCGGGGGACGACGTCGGCCCCGGACGTGCGGGAGGCGCTGTCGTCGGCCCGCGGACCGGTGGTCTGGGACCCGCACCCGCGCGGTGCGGACCCGATGCCCTCCGTCCGGCTGGTCACGCCCAACGGCGTGGAGGCCGCCCGGGTGGCTCATGCGGCTGGACTGGAGGTCGCCGGCGACGGGCTGGCCGCGGTCGGCGCCCGGGCGCAGGCGCTCATCGCGCACTGGGGCGTCGGCGCGGTCGCGGTCACCCTCGGCGCGCGCGGCGCGCTGCTCTCCTACGGCGAGGGTGCACCGATGGTCGTGCCGGCCACCCCTGTCACCGGCGGCGATCCGTGCGGTGCCGGCGACTCCTTCGCCGCCGCGGTGACCGTGGCGCTGGCCGGCGGCGCGGTCACCGGCGAGGCGGTCACCACCGCGGTCGCCGCCGCCGGTGCGTTCGTCGCCCGCGGCGGGGCGTCGGCCTGGGACGTCGCGCCCGCTGGTGCTGCGGCCCCGGCTCCCGACGTCGATGCCCTGCTGGAGCGGGTGCGCACGGCCGGCGGCACCGTCGTGGCCACCGGCGGCTGCTTCGACCTGCTGCACGCCGGCCACGTCGCCACCCTGCGGGCCGCCCGCGGGCTGGGGGACTGCCTGGTCGTCTGCATCAACTCCGATGACTCGGTCCGCCGGCTCAAGGGCCCCTCGCGGCCGCTGGTCACCGCCCTGGACAGGGCGCGGGTGCTGGAGGCGCTTGAGTTCGTCGACGCCGTCGTCGTCTTCGGCGAGGACACCCCGGCCCAGGTGCTCGACCGGCTCCGTCCGGACGTCTGGGCCAAGGGCGGCGACTACGCCGGCGCCGACCTGCCCGAGGCCGCGGTGCTGCAGCGCTGGGGTGGCCAGGCCGTCGTCCTGCCCTACCTGGACGGCCACTCGACCACCGCCCTGGTCGAGCGCTCCCAGGTGTGAAGAAGGACCCCGCTGCCCCTCCCCGCTTTCGGCGCCGAAAGCGGCGTCCGACGTCCCGCTTTCGGCGCCGAAAGTGAGGGAGGGTGGTGCGCTTTCGGCGCCGAAAGCGAAGGAAACCGCGCCGACGGCGGTGGTGCTGCGGCCGCTGGGGCTCGGGGACCTGCTCACCGGGATCCCGGCGATCCGCGGCATCCGGGCCGCGGTGCCCGACCACCGCCTGGTGCTCGCCACCACCCGGGCACTCGAGCCGCTGGCCGCGCTGATCGACGCCGTCGACGAGGTGCTGCCCGCGGTCGAGCTCGAGCCGCTGGACTGGACGGGCGCACCCCCCGAGCTCGCCGTCGACCTGCACGGCAAGGGCCCGCTGTCCCACGTCGTCGTCGCCGACCTGCACCCCGAGCGGCTGCTCACGTTCGACAGCCCCGGCTACCCCGGGCCGACCTGGTACGCGGGAGAGCACGAGGTCCGGCGCTGGTGCCGGCTGGTCTCCGAGGGGCTGGACGTCGACTGCGACCCCGATGCGCTCGATCTGGCGGTGCCGGCCCCGACCCCGCCGGCATCCGGGGTCGCCGTCGTCCACCCCGGGGCCGCCTTTCCCGGACGGCGCTGGCCGCCGGAGCGCTTCTCCGCCGTCGCCCGGCACCTCGCCGCGTCCGGACTCGAGGTCGCCCTCACCGGTGGACCGGCCGAGCGGGACCTCGCGCTCGCCGTCGCCCGGGGCGCCGGGCTGGGGGAGGAGGCCGTGCTGGCCGGGCGGACGACGTCGCTGGAGCTGGCCGCCGTCATCGCCGCGGCCCGGGTCGTCGTGTGCGGGGACACCGGGGTGGCGCACCTGGCCAGCGCCTACCGCCGTCCCTCGGTGGTGCTCTTCGGCCCGGTCTCCCCCGCGCTGTGGGGGCCGCCGGTCAGGGCCGGGAAGCAGGGGCCATTGCACGTCGTCCTCTGGCACGGCGACGGCACCGGCGACCCCTGGGGGACGACGCTGGACCCCGCGCTGGCGCGGATTCCCGTCGAGGAGGTGACCAGCGCGCTCGACACCCTGCTCGGGTGACGGAACTGCGTCAGACGTCGTCGACGATGGCGCTGATCCGGGCGGCCAGCACGAGATCACGCTCGGTGACGCCGTCGACGGAGCGGGTCCAGAGCAGGTACGTCGTCCCGTTCGGGTCCTTCTCCACCACGACGTGGTGGTGCAGCTGCTCCTCCACGCGGGCGATCCGGCCGCGGACGTCGGCAGCGACCTCGGCCGGCAGGCTGACCGTGCGGCGGATCCGGTTGTCGTCACCGGTCCACCCGGGCCGTTCCGCCAGCGCTCCCTCGACCTCCTCGCGCGTGAGCCTGGCCGGCTCCGACGATGCGGGCGACGCGTCACGCTCCCGGGGCGGGAGGCTCGTCGGTGGCGTGAACAGGTCGCCGAACTCGTCGGGCAGCTCCGCGCGCAGGGTCTCGGCGGCCTTGGGGTACTCCTCGGCGATGAGCGACAGCACCGCCTGCGCGACGTACCGCGCCCGCTCGGGGTCGTCGTTGGGCACCGAGGAGACCGTCGCCAGGAACGACGCGAGGCCGCGGTCCTCCACCGGCGTCGTCGACTGGGCCACGACCTCCGCGAGGCCGAGCGGCAGGACCGCGGCCAACTGGGCGCGACCGTCGGCGCCGACCCTGCGGGCCACGCCCACCAGGACGCTCTCGGCCTCCCTGTCGACGCGCTCCAGGTCGTCGCGACCGGCGCGCTTGGCGACGGCGTGGACGAACGCCTTGTGTCCCAGGGCCATGTCGGGCACGCAACACCGGTGGACGACGCCAGACAATCGGCAGACCTGCCGAGGACGGGCTGTCAGCCCGCAGCAGCCCGGTCAGCCGCGGCGGCGGATGGCGTCGAACAGCACGCCCTGCAGGTCCTCGGGGTCCAGTGCCTGGTACGCGGCCCCACCGGTGGCGTCGGCGATCTGCTGCAGTGCGCCGAGGTCGGCGTCGGGGCCCAGCGCGATGGCGATGACCTTCACCGGCCGGGTGGGGTCGGCCTCGCCGCGCAGGGTGTCCAGCAGGGCGTCGAGCTGGATCCCGGTGTCGTCCTCGTTCTCGCCGTCGGTGATCAGCACGACGCTGCTCACCGACTTCGGGTCGTAGGCGTCCCGGGAGGCGCGGACGGCGGCCAGGGTGGTGTCGTACAGACCGGTGCCGCCGGGCTGGAGCAGGCCGGGGATGCTGTCGAACTGCTCGGTGAGCAGCTGGCGCT
>JAOPVN010000446.1 GCA_025966175.1 Modestobacter sp.
ACACCGGCGAGGTGAGTGGGCTGATGCTGGCGGCGTTGGCCTGCCAGTACGTGCTCGTCGGACACTCCGAGCGGCGCACGCTGCACGGTGAGGACGACGCCGTGGTGGCGGCCAAGGTGCAGGCCGCGCTGCGGCACGGCCTGGTGCCCATCCTGTGCGTGGGGGAGGGGCTGGAGGTTCGCCGGGCCGGTACGCACGTGGCCCATTGCGCGGCCCAGCTCGACGCCGCGCTGACCGGGCTGGCCGCCGAGCAGCTGCAGGAGCTGGTGATCGCCTACGAGCCGGTCTGGGCGATCGGCACCGGCGAGGTGGCCACCCCGGACGACGCGCAGGAGGTCTGTGCGGCACTCCGGGCGCGGCTCGCCGAGCGCTACGGCCCGGGGACGGCAGCGGTCGTCCGTATCCTCTACGGCGGGTCGGTGAAGGCCGGCAACACCGCCGGCATCCTCGCCGGGCCGGACGTCGACGGAGCGCTCGTCGGGGGTGCCAGCCTGGACGCCGACGAGTTCGCACAGATCTGTCGTACCGCTGCCGGTGGGAGCTGACCGCCCCCGGCACTGACCGGGCGGAGCAGCACCACGTTGAGGCACAGCAGAGAACGGCGGCCGGCCCGCTCCCGCTCCCACCTGGGAGTGGGGCGGCCGGCCGCCGTGCTGCTCCTGCTCCCCGTCGTCCTCGCCGCACTGCTGGCCGGCTGCGGCAGCGGCAACAGCGGGGCGGCCGGGGTCCCCACGCAGACCGGGAAGGCCGACGCCGGCGTGCACGGCGTCCGCTCTCCGTCCGACGCGCGCGGTGGCACGCTGCGCCTGGTCACCGGGGAGATCGACAGCCTGGACCCGCAGCGGTCCTACGTGCCCGGCGTGTGGAACCTGATGCGGCTCTACGCCCGCACCCTGGTGACCTACTCCGCCGAGCCCGGCCACACCGACACGCTCGTCCCGGACCTCGCCACCGACCTGGGCACGTCGCCCGACGGCGGTCGGACCTGGTCGTTCACGCTCCGGGACGGCGTCCGCTTCGAGACCGGCCGGCCGATCACCTCCCGCGACGTCAAGTACGGCATCGAGCGGTCCTTCGCCTCCGACGTGATCGTCGGCGGCCCCACCTACGTACTGGACCTGCTGGACAACCCGGACGACCCCTACGCCGGCCCCTACCAGGACGAGTCGGACGGCAGGTTGGGCCTCGCCTCGGTCGCCACCCCCGATGACAAGACGATCGTCTTCACCCTCACCACCCCGACGCCGGACTTCCCGTTCGTGATGGCGCTGCCCTCCAGCAGCCCGGTCCCGGTGGAGAACGACACGGGTGGGGCCTACGGCGCCGACCCGGTCAGCTCCGGGCCCTACATGGTCACCTCGGCCGACGGGCAGACGGGGATCGTCCTCTCGCGCAACCCCCAGTGGGACCCCGCGACCGACGCCGTCCGCACCGCCCTGCCCGACCGGGTCCTGGTGCGCAGCGGACTGTCCGGCGTCGCCCGGGACCAGGCGCTGCTGGCCGGGTCCGCGGACGCCGACCTGTCCGGCACGGGGGTGCAGCAGGCCACCACCAGCCGGCTGGACGACGAGGTGCTGGCGGGGCGGATCGACGACGTGACCACCGGCGCGCTGCGGCTGCTCGCCCTGCCCACCACGGTGGCCCCGATGGACAACCCGGACTGCCGCGCCGCGGTCGCCGCCGCGATCGACCGGACGTCGGTACAGGAGGCGCTCGGCGGTCCGGAGAACGCGGTCCGCTCCTCGCTGCTGTGGCCGCGGGCCCTCGCCGACGGACCGACGGACCAGGACCCCGGCGCCGATCTCGATGCGGCCCGGTCGTCGTTGACCGCGTGCGGGAAGCCCGACGGGTTCAGCACCGTGCTCGCCGTCCCGGATGCGCCCACGAGCGTCGCCGTGGCCAACGCGGTCGCCGGCGACCTCGCGCGGGTCGGCATCCAGGCCGAGGTCCGGCCGCTGGACCCCAGCAGCTACTACGCCAAGGACGTCGGCGACCCGAACGCGGTCACCGCGGCCGGCTACGGCATCGTGCTGGCCACCTGGACCGCCGACTTCCCGACGTCGGCATCGTTCTTGGTCCCGCTGGTCGACGGTCGCTCGATCCGCGAGGTGGGCAACACGAACTACGCCCGGCTGGACGACGCCGGGGTCAACGGGCTGGTGGACGTGGCCCGGGCGGCGACCGAGCCGGCGATCGCGGCCGACGCGTGGCGCCAGGTGGTGCACGCCGTGCAGAAGACCGCGGCGTACGTGCCGCTGGCGGAGAACCGGGTGCAGCTGCTCGCCGGTCAGCGGCTGCGCAACGGAGTGGTCATGCAGCCCTACGGGGGCTACGACGTCGCCACCGCCGGGGTCAGCTGAGCGGGGCGGTCATCGGGGCGCGGGGACGGCGTCGGTTAGGCTGGACCATCGAGAGCCCCCGAACCACGTGGGTGTGACCCCACCCGCCCCGTGGGCAGGAGGACAGGAGACTGACGATGATCGAGCTGGTCCTCAACGTGCTGCTGGTGCTCACCAGCCTGCTGCTGATCGTCCTCATCCTGCTGCACCGCGGCAAGGGCGGAGGCCTGTCCTCGATGTTCGGCGGCGCCGTCTCCTCGCAGCTGTCGGGCAGCTCGGTGGTGGAGAAGAACCTCAACCGGCTGACCGTCTTCGCCGGTCTCGTCTGGACCATCTGCATCATCGGTCTGGGCATCCTGCTCAAGGCCTGAAAAGGGACCCTCTTCCCCCACGCCTCGCAGGCTCGGCGCGGGCCCTGAGAGAGGGCCAGCAACGGCCGCCTGACCTGGCACTCCGTGCCACCGGCGCCATTTTGGCGGACGATCGCGTGCCGGTACGCAGGGTGTCCGCATCGTGACCTGTGACCGGCCCCTCAGGCCCTAGACTGCCCGGGCGGTGATCAACTCGGCACCGCGGTCGAAGCCGACGATCAGGGGGCCGCTCGTGGCTGGTGGGAACGCGATCCGGGGCAGCCGGGTCGGTGCGGGGCCGATGGGAGAGACAGAGCGCGGCGAGGCCGCGCCCCGGCATCGGGTGGGTTTCTGGTGCGCCAACGGCCACGAGTCGCGGATCGCCTTCGCGACCGACGTCGAGGTGCCCGAGACCTGGGACTGCCCTCGCTGCGGGCTCCCGGCCGGGCCCGACCAGCAGAACCCGCCGCCGGCTCCCCGCACGGAGCCGTACAAGACGCACCTGGCCTACGTACGTGAGCGGCGCAGCGACGAGGACGGCGACGCTCTCCTCGAGGAGGCGCTGACCCGCCTGCGCGCCCGCCGGGGAGCCTGAAGAAGGGCCCCCTCCGGTCCCCTCGCAGGCTCGGGGACGCCCTGGAGGGGGCCGAACCCGCACGGTCGCTGGGCGGCCGTGCGGGTGGGGATCATCCTCGGGGGAGCTGGCTCGCCGCGTCCGCGTCCAGCAGCCAGCGGGTGGCCCGCCGGCCGCGGGCACCGGCGGCGGGGATCTCCCGCGGCTCGGCGCCGGACAGTGCCCGGGCGACGGCCTCGGCCTTGCCCTCGCCACTGACCAGCAGCCAGACCTCCTCGGCCGAGGTGATCGCCGGGAAGCCCAGGCTCACCCGGGTCGGCGGCGGCTTGGGGCAGTTCCGCACCGCCACCACCGGGCGATCGTCGGAGACGGCCGGCGAGTCCGGGAAGATCGACGCGACATGCCCCTCCGGGCCCATCCCCAGCAGCAGCACGTCGAAGCGCGGCAGCACCCGGCCCACCCCGGCAGCGGCGGCGAGCTGCTCGGCGTACCAGGCCGCGGCATCCTCGGGCTCGTCGAACCCGGCGTCCGAGGACGGCATGGGATGAATGCGCTCCGGGTCCAGCGGGACCCGGCTGAGGAAGGCCTTCCGAGCGCCGAGCTCGTTGCGCTCCTCCGAGTCCGCCGGCACGAACCGGTCGTCGCCCCACCACACGTCGACGGTGCTCCAGTCCACGACGGCGTGCTCGGGGACCTCGGCCAGGTCGGCGACCCGGCTCAGCACGGCGGTGCCGATCCCGCCGCCGGTGAGCACCACCGACGCCGTCCCGTGCACCGTCTGCGCGGCGGACAGCCGGGCCACCAGCGCCGAGGCCACCGATCGGGCCAGGTGCTCGGCGTCCGGTTGGATCACCACATCCGGTGCCGGGATCCCCTGCTCGACGAGGGCTTCCTCGACCCGCTCGCCCGGCGGGAGCTGGCTCATCGCTTGCCGCCCTTCTTCGCCGACGGTGCGCTCGCCGCCTGGACCACCGGCTGCTCGTCGGAGTCGTCGGCGGGGGAGTCGTGCTCACCGCTCTCGGCGATCTCGTCGGTGTCCCCGGGGACGTCCGGCACGGTCGGGGCGGGCGCCGCGGCCGCCGTCTCCGGTGCCCGTCCGTTGCCGCCGTCGGCGATCGGCTCGACGGACTGCTCGGGCCGCATCGGGTCGTACCAGACGTGGTCCCGGCACGCCGGACGGTCCCACAGCCCGGCGGTGCCGGTCACCGACTCCAGTGCCTCGCTGTAGGGCTCGTCGGGGTCCAGCCGGCGCAGCTCCTCGCCGATCAGTTCACCGAGCGTGCGGTCGGGCAGCGCGACGACCGACTCGGGCCGGAACGGCTGGTCGATGACGGCACCGCCCTTGCGGTCGTCCTGCAGCCGGACCTCCTCGTCCTGGTCCAGCCGCAGCACCACCGTGTCGATCCCGGAGGAGCTGGGGACGCGCGCGCTCGGCACCACCGGGATCAGGCAGCCACAGCGGGAGGACAGCCAGCCGGCGACCAGCTGGGCGGTGGAGTTCTCCGGGTCGCCCTCCACCTGGCCGCCCAGCACCCGCACCGGCTCGCCGCGCCGGCCGGACACGGAGTCCAGGGTGGAGGCGAGGGTGGCCCGCCAGGGGGTGCTCCGGGTCCACGCGAGGTCGGTGTCGCCGGGGGCGTAGTCCGCGGCCCGGGCGCGCAGCGCCGCGATCGAGTCCTCGGCCATCGCGGCGTCGGTGACCCGGCGGTCGGCGATGACCCCCAGCGGGTCGCGGGCGATCTGGTCCGGCGGGGCCTCGTGCCACCAGGTCACCACCGGCGCGTCGGCGGCCAGCAGCGGCAGCACGACCGACTCGGCGTGCAGGCCGAGTCGGCCGTACATGCGCATGACCACGGCCTCGCCGGGGCCGAGCCGGCCGCCGACGAGGACCTCGGCGTCCAGTCGCGGCACCGGGGCCTCGATCTGCCGGCGGACGACGATGAGCAGCCGGCACGGGTGCAGCTCGGCCGCAGCGCTGGCGGCCTGCTCGGCCTCGGCGACCCGGCCCTCGTCAGCGACGACGACGAGGGTCAGCGCGACCCCGCTCATCACCGCCCCGCCGGTACGGCGCTGCGCGGCCAGTTCCTTGACCACCGCGGATCCGGTGGTGTCCCACAGCGTGGTCATACGATCTCCTCGAGCAGGCGGCGGCGGGGTGCGCGGGTCACGGACGGCGCCACGAGCGCCCCTCGGCGGCCAGCATGTCCTCGGCCGCCCGCGGACCCCATTCACCCGCGCGGTAGGAGTGCGGCGTGGTGCTGGCCCAGTAGTCCTCGAGCGGGTCGATGACCGCCCAGGACGCCTCGACCTCGGCGTTGCGGGGGAAGAGGGTGGCGTCGCCGAGCAGGATGTCGAGCAGCAGCCGCTCGTAGGCCTCGGGGCTGGCCTCGGTGAACTGTTCGCCGTAGAGGAAGTCCATCGACACGTCGCGGACCTCCATCACGCTGCCGGGGACCTTCGACCCGAACTTGAGGGTGACGCCCTCGTCGGGCTGGACCCGGATCACCAGCTGGTTGTGGCCCAGCTCCTCGGTGTCGGTCGGCGCGAAGGGCAGGTGCGGGGCGCGCTTGAACACCAGGGCGATCTCGGTGACCCGGCGGGGGAGCCGCTTGCCGGTACGCAGGTAGAACGGCACGCCGGCCCAGCGGCGGGTCTCCACGCCCAGTCGCACGGCGGCGTAGGTCTCGGTGGTCGAGTTCGGGTCGACGCCCTCTTCCTGGCGGTACCCGATGGCGCGCTGTCCGGCCAGCCAGCCCTGCTCGTACTGGCCGCGGACGGCGAAGCGCGCCATGTCCTCGGGCACCGAGATCGCGCGGAGCACCTTGAGCTTCTCGGTGCGGATCTCCTCGGCGGAGAACTCGACCGGCTCCTCCATCGCGGTCAGCGCGAGCAGCTGCAGCAGGTGGTTCTGCAGCACGTCGCGGGCAGCTCCGGTCTTGTCGTAGAAGCCGGCGCGGCCGCCGATGCCGACGTCCTCCGCCATGGTGATCTGCACCGAGTCGACGTGATGGCCGTTCCAGATCGGCTCGAAGAGGGTGTTGGCGAAGCGGAGGGCCAGCAGGTTCTGGACCGTCTCCTTGCCGAGGTAGTGGTCGATGCGGAAGACGTCGTCGGCGGTGAAGACCGTGTCGACGAGTTCGTTGAGCTCCCGGCTGGAGGCGAGGTCGGTGCCGAACGGCTTCTCCACGACGACCCGGCGCCACCGGTCCCGGGTGGTCTCGGCCATGCCGGTGCGCTGCATCTGCTTCAGCACCGTGGGGAACATCGCCGGGGGGATGGACAGGTAGAACGCGGCGTTGCCGCCGATGCCGTGGCTGCCCTCGAGCTCGGCCAGGTTGTCGGCCAGCTCGTCGAAGGCGTTGTCGTCGTCGAAGGAGCCCTGGACGAACCGGACGCTGTTGGCCAACCGCTCCCACACCTCTTCGCGCCACGGGGTGCGCGCGTGCTCCCGGGCGGCCGAGCGCGCCAGCTCGGAGAACTCGACGTCACCCCAGTCGCGGCGGGCGAAGCCCAGCAGAGCGAAGTTGGTGGGCAGCAGCCCACGGTTGGCCAGGTCGTACACCGCCGGCAGCAGCTTCTTGCGCGCCAGATCCCCGGTGATGCCGAACACGACCAGAGCGCAGGGCTCCGGTACTCGGGGCAGCCGCCGGTCCCGCGGGTCCCGCAGCGGGTTGGTGGGCATCGTTTCCGTCCTCGATGAGCTCGCAGGATCCCGCCGTCCGGCTCGGCGCTGGACCGGACGGCGGGTGGTTGTTCCAGTGGGTGGTGCAGTGCCGCCGGAGCGACACGAGGAAGGAGACGGTCAGGCCTTGTCCTGCAGCTGCTCCTTCACCGAGGTGGAGAGCTCGTCCCAGGCGTCGACGAACTTCTGCACGCCTTCCTCCTCGAGCACCCGGAAGACGTCGTCGAGGTCGACGCCGGCGCCGGCGACGGCCTGCATGACCTTCTCGGCGTCGGCGTAGGCCTGCTGCACCGGCGTGCCGGGCTGACCGTGGTCGGCGTAGGCCATCAGCGTCTTCTCCGGCATGGTGTTCACCGTGTCCGGGGCGATGAGCTCGGAGATGTACATCGTGTCCGAGTACTCGGGGTTCTTGACCCCGGTGGAGGCCCACAGCGGGCGCTGCGGCTGGGCCCCCTTGGCGGCCAGCGCCTGCCAGCGGTCCGAGGAGAAGACCTCCTCGTACGCCTGGTAGGCCAGCTGGGCGTTGGCGACACCGGCCTTGCCCTTGAGCGAGGGGTCGGCGCCCAGGTCGTCCAGCCGCTTGTCGATCTCGGTGTCCACGCGCGACACGAAGAACGATGCCACGGACTCGATGCCCTCGAAGGAGGCGTTCGGGTCCTCGGCCAGCCGCTGCTCCAGGCCGGCCACGTAGGCCTCCATCACGGCCCGGTAGCGCTCGAGGCTGAAGATCAGCGTGACGTTGACGCTGATGCCGGCGGCGATCGTGGTGGTGATCGCCGGCAGCCCCTCGACGGTCGCGGGGATCTTGATGAAGAGGTTCGGCCGGTCGACCAGCCACCACAGGTGGGCGGCCTCGGCGGCGGTCGCGTCGGTGTCCCGGGCCAAGCCCGGGGCCACCTCCAGCGACACACGCCCGTCACGGCCGGTGCGTGCGGCGACCGGCGCGAGCAGGTCGCAGGCGTCCCGGACGTCGCTGGCGGTGATGGTGCGCAGCGCCTCCTCGACGCTCACCTTCCGGACGGCCATCGCGTGCAGCTGGTCGTCGTAGGACTCCGACCCGCTGATCGCCGCGGCGAAGATGCTCGGGTTCGTGGTGACGCCGACGACGCTGTACTCGTCGACCAGCTGCTGCAGGTTGCCGGTCCGGATGCGGTCGCGGGACAGGTCGTCGAGCCAAACGGCGACCCCTGCCTTCGACAGCTGGGCCAGGTTCTCGTTCTGGGCCATGGTGCCCTCTCTCGGTCTCTCTCTCGGTGGTGGGTCGGTCAGCGATCGCCGGTGGGGTGCTTCAGGCCGCCCTGGGACACACCCGGGCCGGCCGGCGGCACGTCGTCGGAGGCGGCGGCCCGCAGGCTCTCCCGCGCAGCGGCGACGACTGCCTCCTGGGTCAGCCCGAACTCCTCGTACAACTTGGTGTACGCCGCGCTGGCGCCGTAGTGGTTGAGGCTGACCATCCGGCCGGCGTCGCCGACGAAGTCACGCCAGCCCATCGGCACACCCGCCTCGACGCTGACGCGAGCCCGGACCGAGGGCGGCAGGACCTCGCTGCGGTAGGTCTCGTCCTGCTCGGCGAACCACTCCCAGCACGGCAGCGACACGACGCGGGTCGGGACGCCGTCGGCCTCGAGCACCTCGCGCGCGGCGACGGCGATCTGCACCTCGGACCCGGTGCCCATCAGGATCACCTCCGGCGTGCCGGACGACGCCTCGGCCAGCACGTACCCGCCCTTGGCCACACCCTCCGCCGAGCCCATGACCTCGCGGTCGAAGACCGGCAGGTTCTGCCGGGAGAGCGCGAGACCGGCCGGGCGGTCGTTGTGCTCCAGGATCGTCCGCCACGCAACTGCCGTCTCGTTGGCGTCCGCCGGGCGGACGAAGTCCAGGCCCGGGATGGCGCGCAGCGCGGCGTAGTGCTCGACCGGCTGGTGGGTGGGGCCGTCCTCACCCAGGCCGATCGAGTCGTGGGTCCACACGTAGGTGACCGGCAGCTGCATGAGGGCTGCCAGCCGGACGGCGCCGCGCATGTAGTCGGAGAACGTGAGGAACGTCCCGCCGTAGACGCGGGTGCCGCCGTGCAGCACGATGCCGTTCATGATCGCGCCCATGGCGTGCTCACGGACACCGAAGTGCAGCGTGCGGCCGTAGGGGCCACCGGACCACATCTTGGTCTGCCGGTTGGCCGGCAGGAACGAGGGCTCGCCCTTGACGGCGGTGTTGTTGCTCTCGGCCAGGTCGGCGGACCCGCCCCACAGCTCGGGGAGCTCGGGGTAGAGCGCAGCGAGGACGTCGCCGGAGGCCTTGCGGGTCGCGACGCCCTTGGGGTCGGCCGGCCAGGACGGGAGCACCTTCTGCCAGCCCTCGGGGAGCGTGCGGGTGCTCATCCGCTTGAGCAGCTCCGCGCCCTGCGGGTTGGCCTGCTGCCAGGCCTCGAAGCGCTTCTGCCACTCGGCGTGCGCCTGCTGGCCGCGGGTGATCACCTTGCGGGTGTGCTCGATGACCTCGGGGGTGACCTCGAAGGTCTTCTCCGGGTCGAACCCGAGGATCTGCTTGGTGGCCTTCACCTCGTCGGCACCGAGGGCGGAGCCGTGGGCGGCCCCGGTGTTCTGCTTGTTCGGCGCCGGCCAGCCGATGATGGTGCGCAGCACGACGATCGACGGGCGGGTGGTCTCGGCCTTGGCCGCGGCGAAGGCGGCGTCGAGGGCGGCCAGGTCCTCACCGTCGTCCACGTGCTGGACGTGCCAGCCGTAGGCCTCGTAGCGCTTGCCGACGTCCTCGGTGAAGGCGACGTTCGTGTCGTCCTCGATCGAGATCTTGTTGTCGTCGTAGACCAGGACGAGGTTGCCCAGCTGCTGGGTGCCGGCGATCGAGGAGGCCTCACCGCTGACGCCCTCCTCCAGGTCACCGTCGGAGGCGAAGGTCCAGATGGTGTGGTCGAACAGGCTCTCGCCCTCAGCTGCCTCGGGGTCGAACAGGCCGCGCTCGCGGCGGGCGGCCATCGCCATGCCGACCGCGTTGCCCACGCCCTGGCCCAGCGGGCCGGTGGTGGTCTCGACCCCGGGCGTGTGGTTGACCTCGGGGTGGCCGGGGGTCAGCGAGCCCCAGGTGCGCAGCGACTGCAGGTCGGCCAGCTCCAGGCCGTAGCCGGACAGGTAGAGCTGGACGTACAGGGTCAGGGACGAGTGGCCCATGGAGAGCACGAAGCGGTCCCGGGCGACCCAGTTGGGGTCGCTGGGGTCGTGCTTGAGCCACTTCTGGAAGAGCAGGTACGCCGTCGGGGCCATGCTCATCGCGGTGCCCGGGTGGCCGTTGCCGACCTTCTGCACCGCGTCCATCGCGAGGATGCGGGCGGTGTCGATCGCGCGCCGATCCAGCTCACCGAAGCCCTCGGGCAGGGTCGGGCTGGGCTGGCGGGGCGAGCCGGTGGGGGTGTCGCTGGCGGCCTCCGCGGGGGCCTCGGGCTCGGTGCTCTTGGTGCCGCTGTCGCTGGTCATGTGGCGCTCGGTGCTCCCTCGGGGATCGGTCGAAGTCAGGCCCGCCCGGGGGGCGCGGGGCAACCCACCCCGGGCTGGACGACGGTGCACACCACGACCGCCCCGGTCGGCGCGGTCGGAGGTCGTGAGCGTGGGCGCGCCGTCGTCCTCGACGTCCGCCCTACCCGCATCACGCGCAGAGTCAACGTGATCAAACCCTAGTGGTGCCGGGCCATTCCCGGAGGGAGGCCGGGCTACAGTGGGTGGGCAACCCATCCCCGGCGGAGAAGGACATCGTGGTGCCCTGCTGCCCGCGCGACGCCGCGCTCTCGGGCACCCGGTGACGGCGATCGCCGACCGTCCCGTCGACCGCGCCCGGACGCTCACCTCGCTCCGTGCCACGGTCGGTGCCTACGTGGCGCTGACCAAGCCACGGATCATCGAACTCCTCCTGGTCACCACCCTGCCGGCGATGCTGCTGGCCGCCGGTGGATGGCCCGACACCGGCCTGGTCGTGGCGACCCTCGTGGGCGGCACGCTCGCGGCCGGTGCGGCCAACGTCTTCAACTGCTACGTCGACCGCGACATCGACCAGCTGATGCACCGCACGGAGAACCGGCCGCTGCCCACCGGGGCGCTGACCCCGCGCGCCGCGCTGGTCTTCGGGATCGTGCTCACCGTCGTCTCGATCACGCTGCTCGCGGTGACGACGACGCCGCTGGCCGCGGCCCTGGCGGCCGCCGCGATCTTCTACTACGCCGTGCTCTACACGATGGTGTTCAAGCGGCGCACCCGCCGGAGCACCGAGTTCGGCGGAGTGCCGGGCGCCGCGCCCGTCGTCATCGGCTGGGCCGCGGTGACCGGGTCACTGGCCTGGCCGGCCATCGTCTTCTTCGGCGTCGTCTTCTGCTGGCAGATGCCGCACTTCTGGGCCCTGGCGATGCGCTTCCGCGCCGACTACGCCCGCGCCGAGGTGCCGATGCTGCCGGTGGTGAGCAGCGCGCGCAGCGTGGGCCGGCAGACCATCGCCTGGACCTGGGCCACGGTCGCCGTCTCGCTGCTGCTGTGGCCGGTGGCCGACGACTACGGCATCGGCTGGCTGTACACAGTGTGCGCGGCCGGGCTGGGCGGGTGGTTCATCGCCGAGGCGCACCGGCTGAACGGACGCATCCGGCGGGACGCCGAGACGCGGCCGATGCAGCTCTTCCACGTCTCCATCTACTACATGGCGGCGCTGTCGCTGGCGATCGTCCTCGACGTCCTGATCTGA
>JAOPVN010000470.1 GCA_025966175.1 Modestobacter sp.
GGTGCTGGACAACCACGCCGCCGAGACCGAGCGGCTCGCCGCCGATGTCGCCCGCGGAGCGGCCGCGCAGCCGGACCTGGTGATCTGGCCGGAGAACAGCTCCGACATCGACCCCTACGACAACGCCGACGCCGCCCAGGTCATCACCCGGGCGGCCCGGGCGATCGGCGCACCGATCCTGGTCGGCGCCGTCGTCGACGGACCGGGGCGCTACGTCTCCAACACCGGCATCGTCTGGGACCCGGTGACCGGGCCCGGAGACAGCTACGTCAAGCGCCACCCGGTGCCACTGGCCGAGTACGTGCCGGCCCGCTCCTTCTTCCGGTTCTTCAGCGACAAGGTCGACCTGGTCCGGCACGACTTCATCCAGGGCAGCGAGGTGGGCAACCTCGACATCGGGGGAGCCCGGGTCGGGGACGTCATCTGCTTCGAGATCGCCTACGACGGGCTGGTGTCCGACGTGGTCGACGGTGGCGCCGGGATGATCGTCGTCCAGACCAACAACGCCACGTTCGGCTTCACCGACGAGAGCGAGCAGCAGCTGGCGATGAGCCGGCTGCGGGCCGTCGAGTTCGGCCGGACGGTCGTGGTGGCCGCCACCAGCGGGATCAGCGCGGTCGTCGCCCCGGACGGCTCGCTGGTGCGCCGCTCGCAGCTGTTCACGCCGGACACCTTCGTCGAGGAGATCGCCCAGCGGGACCAGCGGACCGTCGCCGAGCGACTGGGAGCCGGTCCCGAGTGGGTGCTCACCGCGCTGGGTGCCGGCGCCGTCCTGGCCGTCGCCGTCCCCGCCCTCACCCGCCGTCGGGCGGCGCGCCGGACCGCGCGGTGACCGACCCGCTGCGCGCTCCCGGCCCGGTCCTGGTGATCATCCCGACCTACGAGGAGGTCGGGAACCTGGGCGGCGTGCTGGACCGGCTGCACGGCGCGGTGCCCACGGCGCACGCGCTGGTGGTCGACGACGCCTCCCCGGACGGCACCGGTGCGCTGGCCGACGCCCGGGCCGCCGCGGACGACCGGGTGCACGTGCTGCACCGCACCGCCAAGGCCGGACTCGGCCCGGCCTACGTCGCGGGGTTCCGCTGGGCCGCCGAGCACGGCTACGGCGTGGTCGTGGAGATGGACGCCGACGGCTCGCACCCGCCCGAGCGGCTGCCCGCCCTGTTGGCCGCCCTGGAGGACGCCGACCTGGTGCTGGGCTCGCGGTACGTGCCCGGCGGGTCGGTGGTGGACTGGCCGCCGTACCGGCTGGCGCTGTCCCGGGCCGGCAACCTCTACACCCGCTGGGCGCTGCGGCTCCCGCTGGCCGACGCCACCGGGGGATTCCGGGCCGCCCGGATGGAGCTGATCGCCCGGTTGCCCTTCGACGAGGTCGCCAGCCAGGGCTACTGCTTCCAGGTCGACTGGGCCTGGCGGGCGGACCGCGCGGGTGCCCGGGTGGTCGAGGTCCCGATCGCCTTCAGCGAACGTACAGCGGGCCGGAGCAAGATGAGCGGTTCGATCGTTGGAGAAGCACTGGCACGGGTGACCTGGTGGGGCGTCCTGGACCGGCTGGCCGATCGGCTGCCGGGACGGGTGCCCCGGCCCGTGCCGGGACGTGCCCGAGGTGGGCGGCGGACGAGGGTGCTCCGGTAGGCGGAGCGCCGGCCGCTCCCCGGGCGGAGGAGGAACGCACATGGCCACGGGCTACACCGCGCGACGTACGTCGTCGGGGCTGCGGACGGCGATCGGGCTGGGAGCACTGGCCGAGATCGTCGTCTACGTCCTGGTGGCCTCCTGGATCGGACTGGGCTGGACCGTCCTGCTGACGCTGGCCACCAGCGCGCTGGGCTGGGTGCTGCTGGCCAAGCAGGGCACCAAGGCGCTGGGCGAGCTGCGGCTGCGGGCCGAGGAACACCGCGCGCCCGGACGGGCGCTGGGGGACGCCGGACTGGTGGCGCTGGGCGGGCTGCTGATGGTGCTGCCCGGCTTCATCGGTGACCTGCTGGGGCTGCTCTGCCTGCTCCCCGGCACCCGGGCGCTGCCCCGGGCGCTGATCGCCCGTGGGGTGGCCAGCCGGTTGCCCGACGCCATGCGCGGCCCGGTGCGCGTGCGGTCGGTGCGCACCACGCCGGTGACCGGGCCGGAGGAGCCGTTCCGGAGCGGACCGGCCGAGCGGGTCCAGCCGCGGGTCATCGAGGGCGAGGTCGCCCCGGACCCGCGTCCCTGAACCCGGACGCACGAGAGCCCCAGCGGAAGATCTCCGCTGGGGCTCTGGTGAGGTGCTGGAGCGGCCCCCTCCAGGGGCCCGCCGCGAGCTTGCGAGCGGTGGGGAGGAGGGGGTCCTTTCTCAGCTGGCCCGGGTCCGGCGGCCGCGAAGCACCTCGAGGCGCTCGGCCAGGACCTCCTCGAGGTCGTCCACCGAGCGACGCTCCAGGAGCATGTCCAAGTGGGTGCGCGGCGGCTTCACATTCTTCGGAGCCGTCTCGGCGCCACCGACGAGCTTGGCCGCCGAACCGTCGTACTTGCACTCCCAGGTGTCGGGGAGCTCCGCGTCGTCGGCGAAGGGCACCGTGACGAGGTGGCCCTGAGGGCACCGGTACTCGGCGTACTGCCGCTCGATGGGCGCGGTGTTGCGCTCGGTCTCATAGCTCACGCTGCCCAGTCGGCTTCCGCGCAGGGATCGCTCGCCCATGGCACACCGTCCTCTCG
>JAOPVN010000484.1 GCA_025966175.1 Modestobacter sp.
TCTCGGCCGAGGAGCGGGTCAAGGTCCTCAAGCTGGCCTGGGACGCCGTCGGCACGGACTTCGGCAGCCGGCACGAGCTGTACGAGCGCAACTACGCCGGCAACCACGAGCAGGTCCAGGTGGACACCTACCTCGGCGCGCAGGCGTCGGGCCTCGTCAGCGACTTCGTGGGCTTCGTCGACCAGTGCATGTCCGAGTACGACACGAACGGATGGACGGCACCGGACCTGATCGACCCGCGCGAGGGAATGTGAGCCGGTCTGCCACCGTGTCGCCCGGCCGGGGAGCATCCCGGCCGGGCGGCCCGCGGCGGCGGTCGTGCGGGCGATGATCAGTTACCCGCTCAGCGTGCCGTCGGCGCACACGCGGATCCTGGAAGCCGGCGCCGGGGACCGGGCGGTGCTGTTGCTCCACGGGGTCGGGGCCCGCGCGGACCGGTGGCGAAGCACCATCCCGGCCCTGGCGGAGGCGGGCTTCCACGTCTACGCCGCCGACTTCCCCGGCCATGGCTTCGCCGAGAAGGGGCCGGCCCCGGACTACTCGGTGCGGGGTTTCGCCGACTTCGCCCGCGAGGTCCTCGACGAGTTGCGGCTGGACCGGGTCGACGTCGTCGGTACCTCGTTGGGCGGTCACGTCGCGGCCCGGATGGCCGTGGCGGAACCCCGCCGGCTCCGGTCCGTGGTGCTGGTCGGTCCCATGGGGCTGGCGCCGGCCGGCGGTGCGGCCAGACAGCAGTTGGCCCGTGCCGTCGTCGAGACCAGCCGGGAGGGCATCGGCCGCAAGCTCCGCGCCCTCGTCCACGACCCGGGCCTGGTCACCGACTCCTGGATCGAAGAGGAGTGGCGGATCAACAACTCGGCCGGTGCTGCCGAGTCGTTGAGTCGTCTCGCCGAGTACTTCGCCGATCGGATCGACGAGGACGTCGTGGGTGCCGAGCTCCGACGGGCCGCACCGGAGGTCCGGTCGCTGCTGGTCTGGGGCAGTCACGACGTCCTCGTCCCGACGGCGCTGGCCCCCGCCGCGCTCGCGGTCCTGTCCCCCGGTACGGAACTGGTCACGGTGGAGTCCACCGGCCATGCCCCGTACCTGGAACGGCCCGACGTGTTCAACGCCGCCGTCATCCGCTTCCTCACCGGTGAGTGACCCCTTGCCGGCACAACTGTCTCCAGAGAAGGAGCACTCGATGCAGGAGAGACGTGAGATCCGCGTGGACGGACTCGCCGAGCCCCTCAGCCACTACACCGATGTGGTCGTACACGGTCAGTACGCGTTCGTCTCCGGTTGCCTGTCCGTCGACGAGCGGGGGGAACTGGTCGGTCAGGACGACGTCGTCGAGCAGACCCGGCAGAGTCTGCGCAGCCTGGGGAAGGCGCTGCAGGCGGCGGGCTGTTCCTTCGCCGACGTCCTGAAGGTGACCGTCTACCTGACCGACATCGCCGACCGCACGAAGATCAACCCGGTTCGTCAGGAGTTCTTCGGCACTGCGCGCCCGGCCAGCACCCTGGTCCAGATCAGCGCATTGGCCGTGCCGGGCGCGGCAGTCGAGATCGAGGCCATTGCGGCGGTGCCCTCGTGAGGGACCGGCTGCCGCCGACGCCGACGGTCGGCCCCAGCGGACGGGGCTGCTGACATGCGCCTGTTCACAGTCGCGGACCGGCTGATGATCGCGTCCTCTGCGGGGCTCGTCGACGTCGAGATCGCGAGTGCGGGAAGGTTCACCGCGGACCCGCACTCGGCCTACGAGCGCTGGGACGAGTTCCGGACCTGGGCATCCGGTCATGTCGAGACCGAGACGCAGGCGGTGGACCCCTCGCGCCTCGGGGTCCCGGTACCCCGGCCCCGGCAGGTCTTCGCCATCGGCCTGAACTACATCGACCATGCCGGCGAATCGGGGTTCGCGGTCCCGACCGAGCCGGTGGTGTTCACCAAGTTCCTCAGCTCGTTCACGGGACCGGCGGGAAAGATCGTCCTGCCCCCGGGCAACGTCGACTGGGAGGTCGAACTGGTGGCGGTCATCGGCCGCACCGGCAAGAACGTCTCCGAAGACCGGGCCTGGTCCCACGTGGCCGGCCTGACCGTCGGCCAGGACCTGTCCGAGCGGGCCAGCCAGATGAGTGGACCGGCTCCGCAGTTCAGCCTGGCCAAGTCCTTCCCGGGGTTCACGCCGATGGGACCGGCCGTGGTCACCGTGGACGAACTGGCCGATCCGGACGACCTCGCGATCGAGTGCTCCATCAACGGCGAGATCGTCCAGAGCGGGCGTACCTCACAGATGGTCTTCCCCATCCCGGAACTCATCGCCCGGCTGTCCCGGGTCGTCACCCTGCGGCCAGGTGACCTCCTGTTCACCGGGACTCCGCCGGGCGTGGGGATGGGGCGCCGGCCCCAGCGCTTCCTGAAGGCCGGGGACGTCGTGGAGAGCCGGATCGAAGGTCTCGGACACATGCGGCACGAGTTCATCGCCGCTGCCGCCGACCCGGCTCCCGTTGAGGGAGCCCCGGTCGGCGTCGGTTCTTCCTCGGGGTAACCCCGCCGGCTGGGCCCGTGACGGGCCCAGCCGCCAGGAGACCTGCGAGCTCGTCGATCCCCCGACTCCGGCTGTCCGGCGCGTGGCCCTGCTGCCGCGTGCCGGACGGGCGGTGTGTTGCACCGGCTTCCCGGCGCCGCCTGGAGGTCTCAGTTGCCCCTCGGCGAGCAGCGAGGGCGGCAAGGGAGGAGATCCCGAACGTGTTCAAGGAACAAGCGACATTCGAGTACATGCTGCTGGCCTTCACGTACGTGGTGGGCGTCTGCGCGATCATCCTGGTGGTACTGGGACTGGGAATGGTCGACAGCGGGCTGGTCCGCCGCCGCAACGTCGTCCACACCTGGGTCCAGAAGCTGGTCGCCACGTTCATCGCCGGGGGTGGCCTGATGCTGGGCGGCTACGCCTTCTGGCAGTGGCAGTTCAACCAGGCGTTCGGCGTGCCCGATCCGCTGCGACAGGCGATCCAGGACTGGTGGATCGGCGGCGTCTTCAGCAACACCCCGGCCACCGGCATCGACCCGGCAGTTCTCCCCGAGGCCGACGTCCTGCAGGTCTTCGTGCCCTTCTTCGCGACCTTCGCGATGGCGACGATGGCGCTGATCCACTCCGGGGTGGTCGAACGGATCCGCTCGGGCCCGCTCTACGCCATGTCCTTCGTGGTGGGGGCGATCCTGTCGCCCCTGGCCGGGTACCTCTGCTGGGGGAGCCTCTCCCCGCTGACCAACCGGGGAGTCCACGACTACGACGGGGTCTTCCCGCTCTACATCTTCGCCGGCACCTTCGCCCTGGTCCTGGCCTGGCGGCTCAAGCCCCGCCTGGGCGTCTTCGAGCCGCACCCGAGCGGCGCTCGCCCCTTCGCCCACGCGCCTGGACTGGTCGCCATCGGTGTCCTGCTCATCCTGTTCGCCAAGCCCATCATCAGCATCGGCAGTGGCTACATCCTCCCGGGTGAGGGCTACTTCGGGATCTCGATGACCTCCTCGGGAATCGGCCTGGTCATGATGAACTGGGCCTGCGCCGTCTTCGCCGGCGGAGTGGTGGGCGGCGTCATCGCGCACCGGCAGAAGAACGCGACCTATGCGTTCCTCGGCCCGATCACCGGACTGGTCATCTGTGGCGCCCTCTTCGACGTGGGCCGCCCGTGGGAGTGCCTCGTCCTCGGCGGTTTCGGTCCGATCGTCGCGCTCGGCACGACGGCCCTCATGCGCCGCCTGCGCATCGACGAGAGCAAGGCCGTTCCGCTCGCCCTCGGCCCGGGCATCGTCGGGGCGATCGCGACCGGGTTCTTCGCCTGGGGGGAGAAGACCGGTGGGTACCCCGGTCTGGAGGGCGAGTTCGGCTTCCAGCACGCGGAGATCACCCCGTGGTGGCAGTTGGTCGGCGTCGTCGCCATCGTGTTGCTGGCCGGGGTCCCCGCTCTGCTGATGGCGCTGTTCTTCGAGCGCTTCGGCGGAGGCCTGCGCATCTCCGAGGAGGAGGAGATCGCCGGTCAGGACAGCGTGCTGTGGAGCGTGCCTGCCGAGGAGGAGAGCAGCCCGGCGACATCAGGGGGCGTTCCTGCCGGCGTTGGTGGGCGCGTGGGCACAGCGCCCGACGTCACGGTCTGACCGGTCGCGTGCTGCTCCCCCGCCCGGGGAGCAGCACGGCGCGGTGAGGTCTCCGGGTGTGAGCTCGCGTCCGCTTCGGCGGACCACGCACCCGGAGACCTCACACGTGCAACCATCACCGACCGCGCACCGCACTCGGTGGACATCCACCGATCAGCCGCATCACCGTCAGCAACGCTGCCGGGCACACAGCTAGCGTCTGCCCCGACGAGGGCGTCCGTGCGGCCCTCCCCCGACACGAGAGGAGACCCCGTGTTCGAGAAGGTCCTGGTCGCCAACCGCGGCGAGATCGCCGTCCGCGCCTTCCGTGCCGCCTACGAACTGGGCGCCGGAACGGTCGCCGTCTTCCCCCATGAGGACCGCAACTCCGTCCACCGGCTCAAGGCCGACGAGAGCTACGAGATCGGCGAGCCCGGGCACCCGGTGCGCGCCTACCTGGACGTCGACGAGATCGTGCGCGCCGCCCAGCGGGCCGGCGCCGACGCGGTCTACCCCGGCTACGGGTTCCTCTCGGAGAACCCCGACCTCGCCGAGGCGTGCGCCCGCGCCGGGATCACCTTCGTCGGCCCGTCGGCCGAGGTACTGGAGCTCACCGGCGACAAGTCGCGCGCGATCGCCGCGGCCCGGGAGGCCGGCCTGCCGGTGCTGCAGGGCACCGACCCCAGCGACGACGTCGACACGCTGCTGGCCGCCGCCGACTCCATCGAGGGCCCGATCTTCGTCAAGGCCGTCGCCGGCGGCGGTGGCCGCGGCATGCGCCGGGTCGAGGACCGCGACCAGCTGCGCAGCAACATCGAGGCGGCGATGCGGGAGGCGGAGTCGGCGTTCGGCGACGCCACGGTCTTCCTCGAGCAGGCGGTCATCGAGCCGCGGCACATCGAGGTGCAGATCCTCGCCGACGGCGAGGGCAACGTCATCCACCTCTACGAGCGCGACTGCTCGGTGCAGCGCCGCCACCAGAAGGTCATCGAGATCGCCCCGGCGCCCA
>JAOPVN010000492.1 GCA_025966175.1 Modestobacter sp.
CGGGGCGGCGCTGACCGCGGGGCTGCGCCGTCCGGACCGGCCGCCGTCGCGCTGGCCGGCCACCGAGCTGGTGGAGCGGATCGGCACCGTGTTCCAGCAGCCCGAGCACCAGTTCCTCACCGGCCGGGTCCGCGACGAGCTGTCGCTGGGGCCGCTGCGGTCCGGTGCGGGCGATGCGACGGCTGCCCACCGGGCCGAGGAGCTGATGGAGCGGCTCGGTCTGGCGGCGCTGGCCGACGCGAACCCCTTCACCCTCTCCGGCGGCCAGCAGCGGCGGCTCTCCGTGGCAACCGCGCTGGCCACCGGCCCCCGGGTCCTGGTGCTCGACGAGCCGACGTTCGGTCAGGACCGGGAGACCTGGGCCGAGCTGGTCGCGCTGCTGGCCGAGCAGCAGGACGGCGAGCGGGCGCTGTGCCTGGTCACGCACGACGCCGCGGTCGTGACGGCGCTGGCCGACGACGTGCTCACCCTCGGCCGCCCGGTCGGTGTGGCATGAGCGCGCCGCTGTCCCTGGGCCCGGCCCGACCGGTGCCGCTCTCGGCGGTGAACCCGGTCGCCCAGCTGAGCGCGATCCTCGTCGTCACCGTCGTCCTGCTGGTCAGCGGCGGCCTGGTCACCCCGCTGCTGGTGCTCGCCGCCGAGCTGGCGCTGCTGCCCGCCGTCGGGCTGACCCGGCCGGGCGACCTGCTCCGGCGCACCTGGCCGCTGCTGGTCAGCGCGGCCGGGGTGGCCTGGGTCAACGTCGCCTTCGGTTCCCTGGACGGCGCAGCGGCCTGGCAGAGCGGCGCCGGCTGGGCCGTCCGGGTCATCGCCCTGGCGCTGCCGGGGATCCTGCTGGTCGCCTCCACCGACCCGGTGCGGCTGGCCGACGCGCTGACCCTGCACTGGCGGCTGTCCACCCGGTTCGCCTATGGCTCCCTGGCCGCCCTGCGGCTGGTGCCGCTGCTGGCGGCGGAGTGGGAGACGATCCGACTGGCCCGGCGCGCCCGCGGGGTGGACGCCGGCCGGAACCCGGTCGCCCAGGCGCGGCTGCTGGCCGGCACGGCGTTCGGGCTGCTGGTGGGCGCACTGCGGCGGGCGACCCGGCTGGCGACGGCGATGGACGCCCGTGGCTTCGACTCCGGCGTCGTCCGCACCAACGCCCGGGGCTCGGTCCTCCGGCCGCTGGACGGCTGGTTCGTGGCCGGCGCCGTGGCACTGTGCGTCGTCGCGGTCACCGCCGGCGTGCTCACCGGGTCGTGGCACCCGATCTTCTCCTGAGGGGCACGGCTCCCTGGTGGCGCGCGGTCGGGCGGGACGGAACACCCGGCCGAGTCGGTGCCGGCCCGCCTCATCCGCCATCCAGCTCGGAGGGGCCCCCCACGTGCGACGCCACGCCGCCGTGTCCCTCGACCAAGAGACGATAGGCGCCGGAGAGCGCGATCAGTTCGTCGTGGGTCCCCCGCTCCACGACCTCTCCCTGCTCCATCACGAGGATGAGGTCGGCGTTGCGGATCGTGCTCATGCGATGCGCGATCACGATGGTCGTGCACCCGAGTGAATCGAGATTCTCCAGGACCGATCGCTCGGTGATGGTGTCCAGATCACTGGTGGCCTCGTCGAGGAGGAGGATCGCCGGCCGGTGGACGACGGCTCGTGCCAGGGCCATCCGCTGTTGCTGACCGCCCGACAGCGATGCACCGCCGTCGAGGAGCAGCGTGTCGTACCCCATGGGCATGGCGACGATGTCGTCGTGGATGCACGCCACCGTGGCAGCCTCGACGACCGCCTCGAGCGGGATGTCGGGGTCAGCCAGGGCGATGTTCTCCCGGATGGACGCTCCGAACAGGTAGGGACGCTGGGTGACGATGCCCAACTGCCTGCGCAGCGAATGAACTTCCAGCTCCGCCAGTTCTCTCCCGTCGAAGAGGATCCGCCCGGCGGAGGGGCTGTAGAAGCCGAGCAGGAGATGCGCGAGGGTGGACTTGCCCGAACCGGAGCGGCCGGCGATGCCCAGACGTTGGCCCGGCATGACCTCCAGCGAGACGTCCCGCACCACCGGTGGCGCCAGCGAGCCGTAGGAGAACGACAGCGCCTCGGCCCGCACGTGTCCGGCGAGGTGGGGAGCGGGTGCCACGGTTTCCCCCTCCTGTTCCCGCGGCGTATCGAGCACGTCGTTGATGCGCTCCATGTAGCTGCGGGTCAACTGGACCTCCAGACCCGTGGCGACCAGAGCGGCGAGCGGTTCGAGGAAACCGGTCGCCAGAGCAGCGGCCGCGAGCATCGCGCCGAGTGACAGATGGCCGTGGAGAACCTGGTACGTGCCGTACACCAGCACGACCAGGGGTGAGCCCATCTGGAGCGTGCCCATGACCGAGGTGACCGTCGCGGCCAGCCGGCCTCGCGCCAGCGCGACGTTGACCTGGTTGACGTAGAGGCCCTCCCAGTGCTCGGCGGCTCGCGGCTCGGCACCAGCGGCCTTGAGGGTCTCGATGCCGGCCAGGAGCTGATAGGTGTAGCTCTGCGCCTTGGACTCGACCTGCAGGCTCTCCGACATCAGACGTTGGTTCCGGCCCCAGGAGAGCAGGAGGACGGCCACCTGGAGCACGCCCACCCCCAGGACGAGCGCGGCCAGCGGAGGGCTCAGGACGGCGAGCAGGATCAGGTAGAGGCTGGCCAGGCTGCCGTCCAGTATCGCCGACACTGCGCCGGTGGTCAGGATCTCGCGCACGGCGGTGTTGCTCTGCAGCCGCATCATCAGGTCGCCGGCCGACCGTCGCAGGAAGAACGGGTACGGGAGATCGACGAGGTGCTCGACGAAGGTCGTGGTGAGCCGGACGTCGAGATGGGTGCGGAGCTGGAGCAGGAGACGGGCGCGCAGCAGCGAGGCGAGGAAGTCGTAGCCCACCAGGGCGACCATGACCACCGCGAGCACCATCAGCAGGTGCTGGTCGTTGCGGGGAGCGACCTGGTCGACGATCAGTGCGGTCAGCAGCGGCAGCGCCAGCGCGACGAGCCGGAGGAGCACCGAGACCACGAGGACCCGGCGGAGCATCCCGGACTGGCTGAGCAGCGGTCGGAGGTAGCGCCACGTGCCCGTGGACCTGCGGGTCGTGCGCTGGAAGTCATCGCCGGGGGCGAAGACGATGGCGATACCCGTATAGGCACGGCGGAAGGCCTGGAGCGACAGCCGCCGACGCCCCAGGGCCGGGTCGACGACATGCACCTCCTTCCGTCTCACCCGCTCGAAGACGAGGAAGTGGTTGAACTCCCAGTGCAGGATCGAGCCGGGCGGCAGATCGCCCAGTTCCTCGATGTCGGCGGCCACCCCTCGGGCACTCAGGCCGTGGGATCGTGCTGCCTGGGTCAGGGTGAATGCATCCACGCCGTCCCGGTTCGTGCTCGTCGTGTCGCGCAGCTCGTCCAGCGGCACGCGCCTGCCGAAGTAGGCGAGGACCATCGCCAGGCAGGCGGCGCCGCAGTCGGCTGCCTCCATCTGCCTGATCCAGGGAACGCGCCGCCGCATCAGCCGTCCCCTCCCTGGAATCCCTGGAGGAACAGGTCGGCCGCTCGCGTCGAGCCCAGCAGCACCACGGCTCGGCCGGGCAGCCGCGGCGAGGGCGACGAATCCGTCGGAACCACGGCGTCCGGGGTGAGGGCCCCGGTGACGAGAACGGCCGGCTGGGGGAACGTGCTGAAGCCGGCCCGGCGGACGTCGGCGTTCTCGGCGGGACGGGCCTGCAGCACCGACGCCGCGACGTCCTGCCGCCCTGCGGGGCCGTCGACCTGGAGGAGCACGGGCCGGCCGGTCGACAGATCCGAGCCGGCGTCGGCCGGCAGGGCGGCGACGAAGGTCCGATCCTGCGGGTCGAGCAGGACGGGCCCCGAGGTGGTCCGCTCGATGGGCACGACGAAGGTGAGCGCGACGCCGGCCGCCACGAGCGCCAGCACGACCCAGTACAGCCACCGGATCCAGGGAGTCCCCATCCGCAGGACAGCGCCCGGCCCCTGCTGGTGGGACGAGTAGTCCAGGGCCTCTCGGCGGAAGAGTTCGGCTGGCATGGTCATCGGGTGGACGCGCGACGTCCGGCTTGAACGCTGTAGTAGCGGTCGAGCAGTTCGTAGAGCACGAGTTCCTGGGCCCGGTGGCCTGATCGCAGCAGGCGATTGACGTGCATGTGGGCGTAGCTCCCCGCCACGTCGGTGAGCGCCGCGGGAAACCGCCGGATGTTCTCCAGCTCCCGCAGCTCGGCTCCCCCGGCAGCGATCCGCAGGGATCGTTCGCGCAGGGCCTCCAGGCCCGGGACCAGCCGGGCAGGAGGCTCCTGGCCGGGGTCGAGCAGCGTCTCCAGACTCACCCGTTCCGTCCGGTAGCGCTGCCCCACCGCGCCCCGGAAGGTCCCGTCGACGCCGAACTCCCGGCCGTACCGTTCCCGCGCCGTCCGCGCCAGGGCTCTCTTCTGCTCGAAGCTGAGCCCGAGGGCGTCGAAGAGGAGGTCGATGCCGCGCAGCGCCAGGCGCCACCGGAGTTCCAGCCCGCCCTCCCCCGCCAGCGAACGGAGGATGGCCAGCACCGCATCGCTGTCGGCATGGAAGACCTGCTCGGCCAGCTCGATGCCGCGGTCTCCGCCGTAACGCTCGACTTCGCGCTCGTACGTGTCCAGCTGCAGGCGCCACACCCGGCCGGAGTCGACAGCCCGCTGGAGGGCGGCCTCCAGCTGCGGGAGGACCTCGGCATGGAGCCGCTCCGGTGCGCCGTGGAAGCGGACCCGCAGATGGCGGTCGGGATCGCCGTAGCGGATGAAGAACCAGCTGTCCGCGGCGCCGGAGGCGAGGGCGGAGTCGACCACGGGCCCGATCAGCCGGGTGAGCACCTGGTCGGCCGTGGCTTCCCCGGCGTACACCTTGGCGTAGAGCCACTCGGATCCGGGCGGGAAGCGGCGACGGACGGACGCCGCGGCGCCAGGGAGGCGAGCTGGTCCCTGCTCCGGACGGTCCGTCCGGACGAACGGGACGAGGACCTCGTGCACGAAATGCCCTTCGGGGCCGGAGACGCAGAGCTCGTCCGGGCCGGGGAACATCTCCACCAGCACGGCCCGGCGCCGCTCCCTGAGCTGGTGGGCAAGGGCGTCCAGGCTCAGCACGTTGTCCAGGTCGACGAGGAGTTCGTTGTCGTCGTCGGCGAGCGCCACATGGCGGGGCAGCCGCCGCTCGGCGCGCCACGCCTGCACGTTCGCGAAGCCAGCAGCGGTCCCTGCCCGGCCGAGCATCCGCACCTCGGGTTCGGCCAGGTTCCAGCGGGCGCGGGACAGCACGAGCCGCCCGCTGACCACCCGGGGCAGGAAGGGCGCCTCGCCGAGCGGGCCCCATCGCCAGGCCAGGGCGTGGGCCGCGTCCTGTCCCTGCAGGCGGCACAGGAAGCGGTACAGCCCGAGACTGCGCCGGCTGTAGTTGTGGGCAGTCGTCAGCCGGGGCACCACCTCCCGCCCGAGGCCGCGCGCGCGAAGCACGATCCGGCCCCCGCGCACCGACACCAGGAGGTCGGTGACGGGGATCTGGTGATCGGCCGGCGCGCCCGAACGGCCGAGGTAGGGGATCTCGTAGCCCCGCAACACCGGCCGGCACAGGATGTTGCCGACGCGTCCCTCGGGCAGGTGCACGATCTCGGCGAACACCTGCTCGGGACGGCGCGCCTCCTCCTCCTGCAGGTGAGCCCGGACGAAGGAGAGCAGCTCCTGGTCGGCATGGCAGAAGCGGCCCAGCAGCGGAGCACCCGAGGGGCCGGCCACGTGGTGGAGCAGCACCCGGAACCCGCCGCGCGCGAGGGCGTCCTCCGAGGGCGCGGCAACGGCGGCCGACACGTAGAAGGCGTCGGGGAGCGGAGGCTGCTGATCGGCGCCCCAACGCTCGACCTCGGCGGCGTCGATGCTGATCTCGCCGGCCCCGTCGGCCAGCGCCGTTGCCAGCTTCCCGAGCAGCAGCTCGTCCCGCCGACCCCAGCTCTCGATCTCGTCGGCGCTGTCGCTGCCGCTGCCGAAGGGGATCCCGGCCAGCAGTGGGGAGGCCCCGGCCTGGGGTGCATCGGACGCTTCGAAGCCGATGCCGGTCTCCTCGTCCAGCGCCTCGACGAGGGGGATCTCCCGGGTCTCGTAGCGGCGGAGGAACTCCTCCCGGAAGCGGGACAGGCCGTCGGGAGGGCGGGTCGGCGCCAGCTGGTGGAGGAGCCGCACGCCACGGCTGATCTCACCGACGACCTGGCTGCCCAACGTGGCTTCCTGGCCGGGCTTGACCAGATCGACCTGGACCAGGCTGGACAACTCCGGGGTGGCGGGGAGCTCGCCGAGGTCGGCGGCGATCGCCCGGTAGCGATCAGGTGGTACGCCCAGCCCCTCGGCGTCGATGGTCTCCAGGGCGACCCGCGCCGCATCGAGACGGCCGGCCAGCGGGGCCGTCTCGACGTGCGCGGCCAGGGCAGCCACGACGTCGTGGACCGGCTCGTCACCCGTGACGCCGGGGCGCACGCGTGACACCAGGAGCTGGCTGTCCACCAGTTCGCCGACGTACTGCGCGGCCTCGGCCTGGGTGATCTCGCCCCCGACCAGGGCCTCCGCCAGCTCCCCGAGCACCGCCCCGCCCCGGGCGCGGTCCAGCGTCGCGGTCAGGTAGGGAGTCTTCTCGACGGCGACCAGATGATAGGAGCGACGGTCGGCGGTCACCTGCGCCTCGGCGAGGTGCAGCCGGCCCGCTGCCTCGTAGAGGCTGGAGTTCGGCTCGTACACCAGACCTGCGCGGAGCCGAGGGTCGCGCTCGACGGCCCCGGCCAGCGCCCAGAGATAGTCCATGTCGAGCCGGCTGTGACGCTGGTACTGCTGCCTGCCCTGCAGCCGGAGCCGGGTCCGGGAGCCGACCGTGCCGGTCGTGCATCCAGCGAACAGGCCGAAGGGCGTCGCGCGGGCCGCGGCCCGGCTGACGTACGCCATCAACGCGGCCTCGAGCCGGCGTCCCCGTGCGCTGTCCGGCTCCTTCTGCCAGACCTCGACCGCCTCCTCGAGGCTCGGCGAGGCGACGAAGAGGGCTTCGCGCACCTCGGGTCGGGTCACCACAGCCCGCAGACGGTCTCGCAGCCACGTCCGATCCTTCTCCAGAGCCCGGTCGAGGACCTCCAGGTCCTCCACAGCGCAGACGGCCTCCAGCACCTCCTCACACTCCCCGATGGCCTCGAACGGGAGCAACGGCGTGCGCAGCACGAAGAACCCGGACGGACCGAAGCGCGTCGTCGTCGGAGCCTCGGTCATCTGCTGTGCACCTCCGGGCCCCGAGGTGCCGACAGCAGGAACATCCGGTCCCAGACGGGTTCGACGGGTGTGGCCGCTGCCAGCAGGACCAGCGCGATCCCGGCGGCTCCGTGGACAAGGTCGATGCCGGTCCACGGTCCCTGCCTCGGGTCCGCACTTCCCGCCACCCACGAGCCCCCGTCGTCCTCCGCGAGGCGGCACCACTCGAGCGTGCGCTCCAGCCAGTGGACCGCGGCACGGCCCAGCCTCGGTTCCCCGGTGGCCTGGTACAGCCGGTTGTACAGGTGGGCCAGCCCTGCCGTTCCATGGCAGAAGCCCGCGTCGACGACCTTCGTCGCCGCCTCCGGCCGCTCCGCCGCCCGGCAGGCGAGGGCCACGGCCTCGTGCTCCCACGTCGGCTCGGCTGCCCCTCGGGCCGCCATCCACAGGGCCGCGGCGACCCCCGGATCGCCGTAGCACCAGGCGGACCGGGCAGGCACCGGGTCCAGGTCGGCCGCCACCCCGACGGGAAACGTCGGCCCCGAGCCGGTCTCCATCGCCTGTGCCAGGAGCCACCGCACGGCTCCCTCGAGAAGCGGACGCGCGGTGGCCCTCTCCACCCCTGCACCGCACATCGCGCCCAGGAGAGCGACGGCCCCGGGAACCCCGTGGGCCATGCCCAGATCGGCGCGGCCCGACGGGCGCGCCTCCCGGCCTGCTGGTACCCAGATCTCCGCCGGCGGCGTCCACCAGTAGATCCCGTGCTCGTCGCGCCGGGCAGCTTCCTCGAGCCGCTCGGCGACGTGGTGCAGACACTCGGCCGCCACGGGCCGCGGGTAGCGCTCGAGGGCATACACACCGAGCCCCGTGGCCCCGACGACGAGGTCCTGGGGTGCCGGCCATGCGCCAGGACGGCCCAGCAGACGCGCCAGGACGACGTCGACCGCGGCGTTGCCGTCCTCCCCGCCGGCGCCCAACCCACCGGCGTCCAAGAGGTGCCCCACCAGCTCCGCGGCCCACGCGATTCCGGCGAATCCTTCCCAGAACGAGCTGTCCATCACGTCGGTCGCCACCGCCTCGATCGCTCGATCCAGGCATTGCCACGCGAGATCCTCAGCCTGGGGGCCGCGGCCTGCCCTGGCCAGCGACGCGTACAGCACGGCCAGACCGGCCTGCCCTCCGGCCAGCGAAGGATCTTTCTCGCCCGGGGCGAGCGCGGCGATGGACTCCGCAAGGGCATCGACGGTGCGAAGGGCCCGCACCTGCGCCGTGTCGGACACGAGGGGTCGCCAGTCGGAGGTGACACTCGACAGAGCGGAAGGCACGCCGCAAGCCCCTTCATCCGCCCGAAAGAGCCAGGCCGGCGGGGACGCATCCCCGGCACGACCTGGCCCCTCGGTTCCTTCGCGGCGCATGTCGATCCTCCAGTCACCTGCTACCTCGACGTGCCGATCGGCTGACCGATCAGCTCATCGGGAAGCCGGCGACCCGGATTCCCGCGCCGCTACCACCCGACTCAGTCGTCCCAGCAGCTCCGGCTGTGGTCCCGGTCGTGGTGGTGCCGGCGGCGGTGGTGGCGGTGGCCGCCGTGGTCGCTGTCGTGGCCGCTGTCGCCGCCGCCACCCACGACGAGAGCCAGATCCTCGTCGTCGAGGACACGCAGCGTCTCCTTGGCCAGGGTCAGGGTCCTACCCATGTTCTGCCTCCACTTGTTGTCGTCCCTGGGACGTTCTGGCGATACATAGCAGCCTGGCCCAGGCTTCCCATCGGCTGCTCACTACCGACCTCTCGGAATACTGCAATCACATACTTTTCAGAATTCTCAGAATGTTCTGAGGATCCTCATGGTGTGCCGAAATATGGTGTGTCTGAATCATCCTGTGGCCTACCGTGCGTCTTTGATCTTCAGGAAGATGTTGCGGCGGATTGGCGGCACTCACGGCACCGTGACGGGGAAAGGGTCTTGCCCGAGGAACTTCGCGAATCGAGTCCCGCGTCACGACCTTTCCGGAAGGGCCCCGGTCCTCCAGGCCCGTGAGCACGCGCCGTCTCCGCGACGGGCGCGGCGTCGGGGTGACGTGAGGCTCGATGTCTGCGCTGGGTTGCTCATTCGGTCTCGACTCGACGGCACGGGGTACGTCCCCGAAGGGACGCCGGCTGGAGTGGACGCCGGGTGGACTGCCGCTCATGCACGAGACTGGCCCACGGGACGGGACCGTCTCTATACGACCTTGGTACTAGTACCTCCTCACCCGCGCGGGATCAGCACCTCGTGGGAGTCGGAGGCAGGACAGCAGCCCGCGCCACCACAGGTATCGCGCTTACGCTCGGAGAGCGTGGCTCCCAGCAGGGTGGGACGGGACCGTCGGCCGCCCGGGCCCCGCGTGTCCGTGGCCGCGTCGGTAGCACGGTTCGCCGTCGCGGGCTTCCTGGTGACCCTTGCGCTCGGGGCGGTGAGCGGAGTGATCGCCGAACGGGCCGGTGCCGCACAGGTCACCCGTTCGTTCCAACGGTTCGCCGACGTCATCGCCGACACCGTGGTCGCCCCCCAGGTCACCTCCGACCTGCTCCACGGTGACCCGTCGGCGCAGGAGGCGCTCCGCACGACGGTGACCCGGTTGGTGAATCGCGGCCGGGTCGTGCACGTCAGGGTGTGGGACTGGACCGGGCGAACGGTGTGGGCCGACGACCCGGAGCTGATCGGCCGGACCGTCCGGCTCCCGGGCGACCTGCAGAAGGCCCTCGCCGGGCAATCGTCCGTGGTGTCCTCCGACGGAGGGCGTCCCTCGACGGGCAGCAGCGCCACGGCCGACCCCGGCAACCTCCTCACCGTCTACGCCGGCGTCCAGAACGACGACGCCACTCCGCTGTTGGTGGCGCTCAGCGAGCGGTACCGCGACATGCAGACCACCGCGAAGCGTGACTGGATGCGTTTCGGGGCCGCGTCCCTCGGCGCCCTCCTGTTGCTGGAGTTGCTGCAGATCCCGTTCGCCTGGAGCCTGGTGCGCCGGCTGCGGCGTCACCAGGCCGAGGCCGAGGCCGCGTTGCTGCAGACCGCGGCCGACGCCGCGGAGATCACCCGCCGACGCATCACCAGCGAAGTGCACGACCACGTGATCCAGGACCTGACCGGCCTGACCTACGACCTCGACGCGGCACGACTCCGCGGCAGGCCGCGGAACGCGGACGACGCGTTCCTGCTCGACCGTACGGCCAGCTGTGTGCGGCGGGGCATCGCCGATCTCCGCAGCCTGGTGGTCGGCCTGGCCCCCACGCGGCCGCTGGCCGGCGACCGCACCCGGGCGCTCGAGCAACTCGCGGAGCGGCTGGGCGAGCCGGGCACGCAGGGGAAGGGCCGGACCACCGAGGACCTGACCGGCCCCCCGGGCGAGGGAACCACCCCTCGGACCGAGCGAGGAGTGCGTCACGAGGGTGATCGATGACCGGCGGCACGGCTTCGACGAGGCACGACGGGAGGAGTGCCTCACCAGCTGCCACCGCGCTCGGGCCCGCTCAGCGCTTCGGTCGGGCGGTCTCCACCGCGAACGCCAGCAGCGCCAGGGACCAGACCAGCTGCACCGCGATCAGCACCGGCGGGACGGCGCCCAGCAGCAGCGCCAGCGCCACCGGCACGGTCCCGAGCACCCCGACGTCGGGGCCGCGGACCAGCGTGGCGCTCACCCCGGTCGGCACCGCGCCCATCGGGGAGGCCAGCACCGGACCGGACCAGTCGAGGTCGGGGCGGTAGCCGGCGCGCACCGTGGCGCCCGCCCAGGCCGGAGCGGCGGCGACGCCGAGCGCCAGCCACCCGAGGGCCGACCCGGCCCCCTGCCCGACGAGCAGCGCGGAGGTCCCGCAGATCAGCACGAGCACGGCGAGCGGCAGCACCGCGCGGGCCCGGACCACGACGGCGGCGTCCAGGGGCAGCGTCCGGTCGGCGGCCGGTGACGCCGTAGCCCGCCGGCTGGGCTCGCCCAGCGCGGTGGCGGCGATGCCCCAGCCCAGGACGACGGCGACCGCCACCAGCGCCGGCAGCTCGGCCAGCCCCCGGGTGCGGGCGGCCAGGACGGGCAGCGCCGCACCGAGCAGCACCTGCCCCCACCGCGCGGGTGAGCGGGTCAGCACCGCGAGGTCCCCGGCGACGACCGCGTGCCAGGGGGCACGGACCCACCGCCAGGAGAGGCGCCGCTTCGGTCGGCGGACCGACGGCCGCAGCGCCCTGCCGAGCTCCCGGGTGTCCATCGAGAAGACCGACGCGGTGGCGTACTGCACCGTCTCCCCCGAGGCGCGCAGCGTGCCGGCCGCCAGCGTGACCAGCCGGCGGTCGGCGAGGACGACGGCGAGGACGGCGGCTCCCAGCAGCGCGCCGAGCAGCACCCCCGCGGTCAGCGGCCCCGGCAACGCCGCTGGTCCGCCGTCCGGCAGCTGCCCGCCGAGCGCCGCCACGACGCAGCCCGTGGCGGCCGGCCCGACGAGGGCCAGCACGCTCACCGCACCGGCGACCCGCGGTGCCCAGCGCCCCCCGTCCCCGGCCTGCCGGACCACGAGTGCGCCCACGGCGAGCACCGCCAGCAGCCCGCCGGCCGCCAGCCCGGTGAGCACCCCGCCCAGTGTCCGGGTCAGCGTCAGCACCACCGGCAGCCCGACGGCCAGCGCCGAGGCCACCGCCAGCAGCACGACCCGGCGCAGCTCACCGCGCAGCAATCCCCGGCGGCCGGCGGGCAGCGTCAACCACCACGCGGCGGTCGCCGGGGTGGCACTGACCGGGCCCAGCCGGGCGAACAGCGCCACCAGCCCGGCGGCCAGGGCCACCGCGACGGCCGCCCCGGTCAGCCCGCCCGGGAGCACCGCGGCCGTGGCCGGCGGCCGGGCGGCGATCTGCTCCCGCAGGCTGGAGACGGCGCCCCCGCACAGCGCGACGGCGATCCCGGCGGACGTCACCGCCGACAGCGCGTCGCCGACCTGGGTGGCCCAGGAGGTGTCCGCCCGGGCGGCGGTGGCCCGACGGGTGAACCGGCGGACGGCGGCACCGCTCCACTCGTCGTCCCGGCGCGCCACCACCCGGGCAGCAGTCATGGCCACCTCGCTCAGCCTTCGTGCAGCGCGGCCACGGCCTCGTCGGGGGCCACCACGGAGCACTCGTCGTCCCGGACCAGGAGGACCCGGTCGGCGAGGGTGCCGATGAAC
>JAOPVN010000502.1 GCA_025966175.1 Modestobacter sp.
GCCCCGCACGCCGCGCCGACGCTGCTCCGCCGCGGCCAGGAGCTGCGGCTCGGCGCACCGGCCGCCGGGCTCCGCACCTACCTGGCCGTCCGCGGCGGCATCGACGTCCCGCCCGTGCTCGGATCCCGGGCCACCGACGTGCTGGCCGGGCTGGGTCCGGCCGTGGTGGCCGTCGGCGACGTGCTGCCCGTCGGGGAGCCGACCGCCCCGCCGCCCGTCGTGGACGTCGCGCCGGTGGCCGACCCGCCCGACGGCGAGGTGACCGTCGCGGTGCTCCCGGGCCCGCGCGCGGACTGGTTCGGCGACGCCGGCTGGGCGGCCCTCACCGGGCAGGCATGGAGCGTCACCAGCGAGAGCAACCGGGTGGGGCTGCGGCTGGACGGCGCCCCGCTGGACCGGCTCCGGGAGGGCGAGCTGCCCAGCGAGGGGATGGTCCGCGGCGCGCTGCAGGTCCCGCCGTCCGGCACCCCGGTGCTCTTCCTGGCCGACCACCCGGTGACCGGCGGCTACCCGGTGATCGGGTACGTGGTGGACGCCGACGTCGACCGGTGCGCGCAGCTGCGGCCCGGGCAGACGCTGCGGTTCCGCTCCGCCGCGCGCTGACGCCCGGGCGCAGCGCCGCTCAGCGACCGGGCGTCGTCCAGACGTCGGTGATCGCCCGGGCGTCGGCCGCCTTGCCCAGGGGCGCCAGGCCGTACATCTGCTCCAGGGTGCGCAGCAGGTCGTAGTGGTCGATCCGCTGGTCGGTGCTGGTCGCCCGGACACCCGCGCCGACGAGGAACGTGGGGATGTGGTTGGCGCGGGTGCCGCTGTCCTCGTCGAAGGTGACCACCAGCAGGCTGTTGTGCGCCGCAGCCCAGGTCACATAGGGGTCGAGCACCTGCTTCGCCCATGCATCGCCGGCCGGCACACCGCAGTCGTGCATGTCGTTGCACAGGTTCGGTACGACGAAGGAGACCGTCGGCAGCTGGCCGTAGTCGATGGGCATCGCGCTGAGCGGCTGGTTCACCGATGCGGGCAGGTTGGCGAAGTCCACCCACGGGTTGTGCTTGCGGGCGTAGTCGCCGCTCGCGCACCCGGTGTACCCGACCGTCGGCAGGCCCTCCGACCAGCCGACGAACGAGAGCCCGGCGTCGAGGAGCTGACTGCCCAGGTTGTCCCCGGGCAACCGGTCGAGGCAGCGGTCGTCGGTGACGCCCTGGGTGGAGCCGGAGAACAGCGCCAGGTAGTTCGGCTGGCTGGGATGGGTCTCCGCGTGCGCGTCGGTGAACGTCGCCCCCGTCTTCGCCAGGGAGGTGAGGTAGGGCGCGTCCCGGGTGCCCAGCACGTTCGCCGCGTTCTCGTTCTCGAAGATCACCACCATCACGTGGTCCGGCCGCGGCAGCACGGCGGTCGCGGTGCCCACGGCCGGCGCCCCCGTGGCCGACGCCCCCGTGGCCGACGACACCGTGGCGCCGGCCGACGGCGCCGCACTCCCCGCACCGCTGCTCTGCCCGCCCCCGGAGGAGCAGGCCGCCACGAGGGCCAGCCCCGCGATCGCGACCCCGAGCCGTCCATGCCTGCGCAGGCTGCTCCGCATCGGGCAAGTCTGGCCCGCCCGATGCGGATCGCAGAAGTCCGGAACCTGTGAAGCTCTCAGCAGGGCGGCGGAGCGCTGACCGCGCGGCCGGGCTCAGCCCGACCGCACCCCGACCGCGCCGCGCTGACTCCCCCGTGCGCGTCCGGTCGCGAGCACGGTGCCGGCGAGGGCGACCTGGAGTGCGGCGAGGGCGACACCGCCCCACATGCCCGCCTCCGTCCATGTCCCAGCGGCGGCCATGGAGCCCGTGTCGACCGCGTGCCCCATGTGCACGGAACTCCCTGAGCCGGCGCTGAGCAGGACCAGGTGCACGAACAACATGCCGCCGTACATCAGGGCCGTGCCCCGCCACACGCCCACGGCCGGACGGCGCCACAGTGCCAGGACGCACGGCAGGCAGGCAGCCGCCATGGCGACGAGCACGGCCTTCTGCACAGCACCACCGTGACCACCGGCGGCGGCCGTGGCCAGGTGCACGCCGACACACAGGGCACCGGTTGCTGCGGCCGTCCTCCCGAGGGCCCCGACCGCGCCGTCCCCGTCCGCCGTCACGGCCGGCCTACGGTCGGTCCCGCCTCGGGCGCCGGGTCCAGCCCGTGGGGAGGGACGGGCTCCTCCTCGACCGACCCGACCTCGTCGGCCACCTCCGGGGTCCGCACCCGGACGACCAGGTACCAGACCAGCCCCGCGAGCAGCAGCCCCAGGAAGATCCACGGCAGCCGGTTGTACGGCGAGGGCGGCACCGGGACGACGTTCTTGTAGAAGACGTACAGCAGCGCCAGGACCACGACCACGGCCAGGACGACCGACGCGCCCCGCAGCTCCGCGCGCCGGCGCAGGAACACCGGCAAGGCGATCGCCATCAGCAGATAGGCCAGCATGTACCCGAAGGTGCCGATGGTGCCGGTGTAGGCGTAGACGTTGAGCGCCGAGGTGCCGGTGGCGAACATGACGACCGGAACGGCCGCGATCACCGGGGAGATCAGCCAGATCGCCACGTGCGGCGTCTGGTGCCGGGGGTGCGCCAGGCCCAGTGCCGCCGGGAGGACCCGCTCCTCCCCCATCGTGTACAGCACCCGCGCCGCGGCGTTGATGCTGGCGATCACGACGGCGAAGAAGGAGGCCGTGACGCCGAGGTCGATCAGCCAGGTGACACCGCCGAGACCGTTGGCGGTGGCCAGGTCGCTGATCGGTGCACCGCTCGCGGCCAGCCCGTCGGCGCCACCGAACCCCAGCACCGTGGAGTAGGAGGCGAAGATGTAGAGCAGGCCGACCAGCACCGCGCTGCCGAGCACCGCGCGGGGGATGGCCCGGTGCGGGTTCCGCGCCTCGGCGCCCAGCGAGGCCGCGCTCTCGAAGCCGACGAAGCCCAGCACGGCCAGCACGATGCCGAACGTGACGCCGTCGAAGGTGACGCCGTCCAGCCGGAACTGGGACGTGTCGACGGAGAACCCGTTGCGGGCCAGCACGACGACCAGCACGAGCAGCACGGCCGTCACCGAGACGATCTCGAGGACCAGGCCCAGCCGGGTGGAGAGCTTGATCCCGGCGACGGCGAACGCCCCGGCGCCCAGTGCCGCCAGGATGAAGATCACCAGCACAGCAGCCGTGGACGTGCCCGGGAGCCCGATCGTCTCCAGGAAGTTGCCCAGGTAGATGCCGCTGCCGGCGATGCCGACCATGGCGATGCACGAGTAGCCGATCACCAGGCCCCAGCCGGCCGCGAACGCCCCACCGGGCCCCAGCCCCCGCGCGACGTAGCTGTACAGCGAACCGGAGGAGGCGAAACGCCGGGCGAACTGGGCGACGCACAGCCCGATGAGGACGACGACGACCATCGCGGCGAGGTAGGACAACCACGCCCCGCTGCCGGCGTACAGCACGATGAGCGCGGGGCCGGTGGCCATGACCGCACTCGGCGCGATGCCGGCGACCGACTGGGCCAGCACCTCGACCTGGCTCATCGACTCGTGCGCGAGCCCTTGGTCGGAGCGCACCGCGGGCGCATCGGCGGCGTGGTGGGTCACTCGGCCACCTGCCCGCGCGCGCTCTCCCCGGTCTCGGCCCCGCAGCAGGCGTCCCCGGCGGCCGCGTCGCCCGACCCGCCGGCATGGCAGGCCGGCGTCGACCGCGGCATGTCCAGCGCGGGGTTGCCGTCGAAGAAGCTGACCGGCTTGAGGTGGAAGCCGGCGTAGCTGACCGGCATGACCGGCCAGTCCTCGGGGCGGACGACGTGGTGCGCGCCGAAGGAGTACCAGACGACGACGTCTTCGTCCTCCAGCGACCGGTCGGCCTTGACGTACTCGGGCAGCCCGCCGGCGTTGCGGCTCTGGTTGGGGTAGTCGCCGGCCGCGTACATCTGCTGCGGGTCGTACGCGGTCACCCAGAGGTGCTTGTAGGCGAACTGCGCCCGGTCCCAGGCCTGGGAGCCCTCCTGCTGCAGGGGGAGGACGTTGTCCCCGGGCATCAGCTTGTAGCCCGCCGGCTGGCCGAGCTCGTTGACCGAGGAGGGGTTGACGATCTGCCAGGTGCGGGCCACGAAGGGGTTGATCAGTCGCTGGGCCTCGCTCTCCCGGCCCAGCAGCGTCTTCTGCGTCACCCAGGCGTTGCCGTAGGGGTTGTCCTCGCCCGGCGGGAGCGCCGCGGCGTCGACCTCGTAGACGGAGTTGCGCTCCCCGTCGACCTGCATGTCCAGCCGGACGTTGAAGAAGTGCTGGTGGTGCGGGCCGTACAGGCCGGGCGCGACCAGGGTGCCGAAGCGCGGCTGCTCACCGACCGGCACGGCGCCGGTGGAGATGACCCCGGTCAGCTTGACCTCGAACTGGATCGTGCCGTCGGTGTAGAGGTACCAGAAGAACCCGTACTCGTAGTTGCCGACGGTGGCGAAGCAGGAGATCACCAGCCGCCGGGAGCGACGGACCTCCATCTTCTCCGTCCGGAAGTCGGTGTGCTTCCAGCCGACGCCGAAGTCCTCCTCGTGCATGCAGATGGCGTTGGGGATGGTGAGCGGCTGCCCGTCCTGGTCGTTGGCGACGGCGTCGAAGTAGTGGATCTCGCCGAGGCAGTCACAGCCCAGCTGCAGCGGGTTGAGCAGGAGGCCGACGCCGTACTCGCCCTCGTCGAAGACGTTCTTGATCCGGTGGGTCGGGGCCGGGTCGGCGTACGGGATGTACATCTCCGACAGCGAGGCGCGGTAGATGACCGGGCGCAGCCGGCCCCGGTCCTCGTAGCCGACCTGGTGCAGGACCAGCCCCTCCCGCGGGGTGTATCCGACCTGCAGCCGCCACTTCTGCCAGCTCACCGCGTGCCCGTCGACGGTGAAGCTGGGGCCGTCCGGCTGGGTGATCTCGATCGGCCGGACGTCGGTCCGCACGTGGGCGTGCGCCGGGCGGTTGTCGTCGTCGAACATCAGCTCCGGCATGTAGTTGCCGGCCTTCCCGGGCAGCGGCACCACCCCGTGGTCGCGGACGTCGATGACCTCCATGAGGTCGAGGTCGACCAGCACCACGAGCCCCTCGACCGGCCGGGCGTAGCCGTTGTCGTCCTCCCGGGACCGGACGAAGGTCAGCGGCCGGATCAGCCGACGGCCGAGGGGGTCCTCGATGTCGTAGCCGGCGGCCCAGGGGTCGATCATCGCCAGCGAGAAGTCCGTGACCCCGCGCTTGCGCATGGCCTCCTGCCAGCGGGCGTCGGCCCGGGTGACCTCCTCGGTGGCGAAGAACTCCTCCAGCATCACGCCGGGCTGGACTCCCTCGACGACCCGCCAGGCGGTGACGACGCCGCTGGACAGCGACACCACCGTCTCGATGGTCTGCTGCGCACCGCGGTCGTACAGGACGGCGACGGCCGCCCTCTCCAGGGGCGCCGCGTCGCCCCGCCGGGAGTCGAGGACCTCCCGCTTCGGTGGCTCCTGGAGGGTGATCGAGACGAAGCGGACGCGGGGACCCAGGTCCCGCTCCTCGCGCAGGATGGCCGAGACCCGGCCGATCTCCTCCGCACTGAGCGGCGCCAGGGGTGAGCTGTGGGTCGTACGGACATCCGGGAACTGAAGTGCCACGGTGTCTCCTCAGGGGGAGGCCGAGCCGGGTTGGGGGTGATGCGCGGGCTCGGTGCGGCGGACCGTATACGGTGCACGAAGGCTCGCCAAGGGCTGGCGAGCGACCTGCGGACCCTGCTAGGAAGGGCGGTTGAGATGCCCCTGCGTCCCATCCGCGCCAGCTCGCTGGCCGACCTGGCCCACGAGCGGCTGACCGAGGCACTCCTCTCCGGCGACCTGGCCCCGGGTGACCGGCTGGTGCAGGACGCCCTCGCCCTCCGGCTGGGCATCAGCCGGACACCACTGCGCGAGGCGCTCCAGCGGCTGGAGCGGGAAGGCACCATCCGTGCAGCCGGGGGGCGCGGGTACGTCGTGCCGGAGCTGACCCGGGCCGACATCGCCCACCTCTACGAGGTCCGCGAGGCCGTCGAGGGGCACGCCGCGCGCCTGGTCGCCGCACGGGCCACCTCATCGGTCGACGCCATCGAGGCCGAACTGCACCGCCTGTCCGCCGCCGCCGGGCCCAGTGGACGAGATGCCTTCCAGGCCAACCGGCTGGCGCATCGCGCGGTCGTCGAACAGGCCGGCAACCCGTTCCTGCTCGAGCACTTCGACGACCTCTGGGGACGCAGCGTGACGCTCCAGGCGTGGGGCGACTACTACGCCTCGGTCGATCCCCACATCGACCTGGTGACCGACCACGCCGACGTGCTGGCCGCCCTGCGCAGCGGCGACCCCGAGCGCGCCGGGGCGGTGATGGTCGAGCACGTGCGTGAGGGGCTCGACCGGCATCAGGACCGCCGGGTGCCGCAGGTCGGCGCCGCCGGCCACGGGCGTGGCTGACCCCGCGGCCGAGCTCCAGGTACTCGGCCGGGCGGCGGGTGCGCACGGCGAGGCGACCCTGCGCCGGCGGACCGGTCCGGACGGCGCGGGAGTGACCGAGCTGATCGTCGACGGGGTCTTCGCCATGGACGACGTCGACACCTCCACCGAGCAGGCGCTGGCCACCGAGACGCTGCGCCGCTGCCCGGGTGAGGGGCTGCGGGTGCTGGTCGGCGGGTTGGGGCTCGGCTGGACCGCGGCCACCGCGCTCGCCGAGCCGCGGGTCGCCGCGGTCGACGTC
>JAOPVN010000496.1 GCA_025966175.1 Modestobacter sp.
TGCGCGCGTGGACGACGGACGACGCCGACCTCGCCCGGCTCGCCGACCTCTACGGCCGGGACGAGGTCACCCGCTGGCTCGGCGGCCCGCCGACGGTGACCCCCGCCGAGCTGGTCGAGCGGTGGCGGCTGGTGCACCGGCTGGACCCACGGCACGGCTGCTGGGCGATCGACCTGGTGGACGGCGGCCCACCGGCGGGGACCGTGCTGCTCAAGCCGCTGCCGAACGGTGTCGGTGAGGTCGAGGTCGGATGGCACCTGCACCCGGACAGCTGGGGCCGCGGCTACGCCACCGAGGCGGCCCGGGCAGTGCTCGACCGGGCCTTCGACGACGGCCTGCTGGAGATCTACGCCGTCGTCCGTCCGGGCAACGGGCCCTCGCTGGCGGTCTGCCGGCGGCTGGGCATGCAGCCGCTGGGACGCACCACCCGGTGGTACGGCCGGGAGCTGGAGGCCTTCCGGCTCGACGCACCGGCGGACTGAACGCGGAGGGCAGCGGTGATGGACTGGTTGTCCGACCCGGGGACCTGGATGGGCCGGTTGGTGTTCACCCGCGGCATCGCGCTGGTCTACCTGATCGCCTTCGTCGTGGCGTTGCGCCAGGGCCCGGCACTGATCGGGACCCACGGCCTGACGCCCGTCCCCCGCTTCCTCCGCTACGCGCCGTGGCAGAAGGCGCCGAGCCTGTTCCACCTGCACTGGTCGGACCGCTTCTTCGTCGGCTGCTGCTGGGTGGGGATCGTGCTGTCCCTCGTGGCCCTCGTCGGGCTGGCCGACCGGCTGCCGATCGCCGGCTGGATGGCGCTGTGGCTGGTGCTCTGGGCCCTCTATCTGTCGATCGTCAACGTCGGGCAGATCTGGTACGGCTTCGGCTGGGAGACGCTGCTGCTGGAGGCCGGGTTCCTGACCGTCTTTCTCGGCCCCGCGCACGTCGCCCCGCCCACGCTGGTCATGTGGCTGCTGCGCTGGCTGCTGTTCCGCCTGGAGTTCGGCGCCGGGTTGATCAAGATGCGCGGCGACCGGTGCTGGCGGGACCTGACCTGCCTGGCCTACCACCACGAGACCCAGCCGATGCCCAACCCGCTGAGCTGGTGGTTCCACCGGTTGAGCCCGCGGCTGCACAAGGTGGAGACGCTCGCCAACCACGTCACCCAACTGGTCGTCGTCTTCGGCCTGCTGCTGCCCCAGCCGATCGCCGGGGTGGCCGCGGCGATCATGGTGATCACCCAGGGCTACCTGCTGATCAGCGGCAACTTCGCCTGGCTGAACGCGCTCACCCTGGTGCTGGGCCTGTCGGTGCTCGACGGGCGGTGGCTGGACGCCGTCCTGCCGGTGGACCGGCCGGGCGAGCTCTCCTCCCCCACCTGGTTCACCGTGGTCAGCATCGTGCTGGCCCTGCTCGTCGCCGGGCTGAGCGTCGGCCCGGTGCGCAACATGCTCTCCCCGAACCAGGCGATGAACACCAGCTTCGACCCGCTCCGGCTGGTCAACAGCTACGGCGCGTTCGGCTCGGTGACCCGGGTGCGCCGGGAGCTCATCGTCGAGGCCACCGATGACCCGCACCCCGGGCCGGAGACCGTGTGGCGCGAGTACGAGTTCAAGGGCAAGCCCGGCGACGTGCACCGCCGGCCGCCGCAGTGGGCGCCCTACCACCTGCGGCTGGACTGGCTGATGTGGTTCGTCGCCCTCTCCCCCGCCTACGGGCGGTCCTGGCTGCCGACGTTCCTCGGCAAACTGCTGGAGGCCGACCCGGCCACGCTGCGGCTGCTCCGGTCGGCACCGTTCCGGCCGAACCCCCCGGCCGCGGTGCGGGTGCTGCTCTACCGCTACCGGTTCACCACCCGGGCCGAGCGGCGGGCGACCCGCGCCTGGTGGCACCGCGACCTCGAGCGGCAGCTGGTCGCCCCGCTGACCGCGGCGGACGTGTCCGGGGTCAGCGGCGGGCGCGGGCGATCAGGGTCTTGAGCCGGGCCAGCGGGTGCGGGCGCGTGGTCTTCACCTTGCGGCCGGCGGCATGCTCGGTGTCCAGCACCGCGGCCTGCTCCGGAGTGGGGGCGGTGCCACCCAGGTGCGCCGGAAGCCACCAGCGGTCGTCGTCCCCGGCCGGCCGGTCGGGGTAGCTCCGCTGCGCCTCGTCCAGCAGCTCCACCATCGCCGCGCGGGTGCGGCGCAGCAGCGACTGCACCTTCTCCCCCGGCTCGGCGACCAGCGGCTCGCCGATCAGCACCGTCACCGGGGTGTTGCGGCGCAGCACGACGTCGTGGCCCTTGGTGGCGATCCGGTGCCCACCCCAGACGGCGGCCGGGAGGATCGGCACGCCGGCGTCGATCGCCATCCGGGCGGCGCCGGCCTTGAGGTCCTTGACGGTGAACGAGCTGCTGATCGTCGCCTCCGGGAAGACGCCGACGACCTGCCCGTCCTTGAGCGCCCGCACCGCGGAGTCGAAGGCGGCCGCACCGGCCTTGCGGTCGACCGGGATGTGCTGCATGGCGCGCATGAACGGGCCGGAGAGCCAGTGCGTGAAGACGGCGGACTTCGCCATGAACCGCACCATCCGGTGTTGCGGCAGCGTCGCCAGGCCCAGGAAGGTGAAGTCGAGGAAGCTGACGTGGTTGCTGCAGATGATCGCGCCGCCCTCGGCGGGCACGTGCTCCTGGCCGCGCACGTCGAAACGGAAGCCGAAGAGCCGGAAGACGATCAGCGCCAGGCGGATGACGAACCGGTAGGGCCGGTCACGGGGGTCCGGACGGGGCCCGAAGAGGTCGCGGCGGACGACGGCGCCCCAACTGGCGTTGTACATGACCGGACCCTAACCACCCGGGCTGAGAGCGGCGCTGCGGCGTTCCCGCGACTTCCGGGGCGACGGACCGTCAGGCGCCGTGGGTCGCGGCCACCGCGGCGCGGACGACGGCGGTGAGGTCACCGGTCTCCGCGAAGACCGCCCGCTGCAGGGCCGCTCCGGTGCCCCGCCGGAAGACCTCGGCGATCCCCCGCTCGATCCGGTCGAGGTCCCCGCTGTCGGTCAGGGCGGGGCGGACGTGCTCGACCAGCGCGCCCACCACGTCGGCGGCCGGCGCGGGACGGCCGGTGAGCGGGTGGACGAGGTCGCCGGACAGCCCGGAGCGACCGGCCCGCCAGGCGGCCACCCGGAGCACCTCGGTGCGCAGGTCGGATGCCGGCTCGTCGGACCGCCACGCGCGGGCGGCGGTCTCGACCAGGCCGCGGACCAGTCCGGCCAGGAGCACGGCGTCCTCGACCCGCAGGGCGACGTCGGCCACCCGGACCTCGACCGTCGGCCAGGTGGCCGACAGCCGGGCGTCGAAGTAGACCATCCCCTGGTCCAGGACGGTGCCCGTGGCCAGCAGTTCCTCGATGACCTGGTGGTAGGCGGCCGGCGACCCGAAGGGGCCGGCCGGCCCGGCGGAGGGCCAGCGGTTCCACGCCTGCGACCGGAAGCTGTCGTACCCGGAGTCCTGGCCGAGCCAGAACGGGGAGTTGGTGGTCAGGGCGGTGAGCACGGGCAGCCAGATCCGGATCCGGTCGAGGACGGCGACGCCCTCCTCGTCGTCCTCGACGGAGACGTGCACATGGCAGCCGCAGGTCAGCTGCTCCATGGCGGTGAGCCCGAAGGTGTCCAGCATCAGCCGGTAGCGCTCACCCGGCGTGGACACCGGCTGCACCGGGACCGGCGCGGTCGCCAGGGCAGCCACCCGGGCCCCCACCGAGGTCGCCGCCGCGTCGGCGCGCGACCGCCAGCGCCGCAGCTCGGCGGAGACCTCGTCCAGTTCCTTGCACACCCGGGTGCCCAGCTCGATCTGCTGTTCCTTCAGCTCGGGCACCAGGTGGGCCGCCGGTGGCGCGGCCTCGTTGTCCGCACCCGCGGAGCTCTCCTGCTCGGCGCGGTCGTGCTGCTCGACCGTCTCGCCCTCGCCGTGACGCGCGGCCACCTCGAGGGCCTCGGGCGCGAGGGGCACCGGAGTGCCGGACGGGTCGACGACGAGCAGTTCCTCTTCCACTCCCACGGTGCGCACACCGTCATGATCACGCCGCTGCACGCCGATCTGCAGGGTGGAAGCGCACCGGTGAGTCCGAGTTGACTCCACCGTTATGCCCAAGTCGACCACGACCTAAGAGGACGGGACCTCCGGTCCCGCTCCCCGTGGTCACTTCTGCGCACGCCGTCGCCATTTCGCGATTGGTGCAGGGGCGCCCGGAGGGCGCCGGTCACCCTTCTTCGGTAGGTGACCACAATTTCGAGTCGCGACATTGTTGGGGATAACGGTAGTATTCCGTCATGCGAGGTGGATGGCAGCCGCCGTTGCCGGACATGCCGGCTCCTCCTCCGGCCCGCGCCTGGGGCCGATTGATTCCTCCGCTGGGATACGAGCCGCAGTGGCGCCGCCTCGTCGAGGCTGCGCTGGAACTGGGGCTGGGTCCCGATGCGCTCGCCGAGACCGGGCTCGACCCGCTGGCCGCGGCACGGAACTGGAAGCCGGCCACCGTTGCGCTCTACAGCAAGGTGGCCCGGTACGGCGGCGTGGGAGTGTTCCAGCCGCCGACGCCCGAGCCGGATCCGCCCACGCTGGATCTGCGGGAGCTGACCCGCGTACGGGGTGAGGCACCCGAGCACCTGCGCGCGGTGGCCTGGTGTGCGATCGCGCTCGGCTGGCCCGCGACCGTGGGGCAGTTCCGGGCGCTGCGCCGCGACCAGGTCCGGGCGACGGCACGGCGGCTGCTCATCTCCACCGAGGACGGCGAGTGGGCCGCGCCCGGGGCGCTGACCGCCTGGCACGCCTGGGAGACCGTCCGCGGACGGTTCCCCGGTCTGGCGGCCAGCCCGTGGGTGCTGCCCGCGCTGCGCCGCGGGCCCGGCATCGACTCACACGTCGGTGGGCAGCTGTCGAACCAGGCGTTGCAGGTGACGTTCGCCAAGCACGCCGTCCGCACCGCCACCCAGCTGCGGGCCACGGCGCCGCCCGGGCGACGGGAGGCGGCCGAGGCGCTCGCAGCCGACTACCTGACCCTGTCCTACGACTCCTACCGACGGCTGGCGCTGGCCGGCGGTGCCCCACCGGTCGGGCCGCGCGGTGCGGTGCGGGCGCTGCGCAGCGTCAGCCGCTCCGCCCGGCTGGCGGGCTGACCGCCGCGCTCAGCACAGCGCGAGCTGTTCCGGCTCCTCGGGCGCCGGAGCGACCCGGTTCGACAGCCGCACCGGGAGGCTGCCGGCCGGGAAGCCGGCCGACTCGTCGCCGGGCAGCCCGGTGCCCGAACCGGCTGGTGCGCCGTTGATCCCGGCCAGCCCCCGGGCCGTGCCGCCGCTCTGTCGGTCCAGGCCGTGCCGGGCCAGCACGGGGGCCA
>JAOPVN010000525.1 GCA_025966175.1 Modestobacter sp.
AGCCTGAAAGAGGACCCGCCTCCTCCCCGCCACTCGCAAGCTCGCGGCGGGCCCCTGGAGGCGGGCCGTTCCAGCACCTCACCGCGCGCGCGGCGGGCCCCTGGAGGTGGCCGGACATGCACGCACGAAACTGGGTCTGGACGGCGGTCACCCTCGTGGTGGCCGCCGTCGCCGTGCTGCTGTGGCGGACCTCCGACGCGGCGGCGACCTCCAGCACCACGGCGAGCGCAGCGACCGTGCCGGACGGGGCGCCCGCGGCGGAGGTCTCCCGGGCATGGTCCTCGCCGACCGGTCCGGCACCGCGGCGGGTGGTCGTGAGCGGCCGGGTGCTGGTCACCGACGAGCACGGGCTGGCGATGCTCGACCCGAGCACCGGCCAGGAGGCGTGGCACTACTCCCGCAGCAACGCCACGCTGTGCGACGCCACCGCGACCAACGGCGTCGTCATCGCGGTCTTCCGCACCACCAGCCGGTGCAACGAGGCGGTCGGGTTCACGGCGGCCACCGGCGTGCGGGCCTGGTACCGCAGCGTCCGCTTCCGCACCGACGTGGACCTGGCCAGCACCGACCAGATCCTGCTGGCCAGCTCACCGACCGGCATCGTGACGATCGACCCGACCGGTAACAACACCCGCTGGCGGTACGCCCCGTCGAGCGGCTGCCGGATCGTCGACTCCGACGTCGGCAGCTCCGGCGTGGTCGTGCTGCAGCGCTGCTCGGGCGCCCAGGCGCTGCAGGTGCGCCTGCTGGACGGGTTCGGCGGGGACATCATCTGGACCCGCGAGGTCGACACGGGTCAGGACACCGCGCGGCTGGCCGGGTCCGACCGACTGGTGGACGTCGTCATCGGCGACCGGGTGCAGGTGCTCTCCCCCACCGACGGGTCGCTGCTGACCGAGCTCGCCCTGCCCGCGCTGGCCGCTGGGCAGGACGTGCGCAGCGAACCGCTGCAGCAGGGCGGCATCGGCGACGTCGCACTGCTGTGGGCCCGCGGCACCGTGTACGCGCTGGACCAGACGACGGGCCGGCCGCGCTGGTCGCTGCCGGCGCAGGGCCTGCCCTCGGTGGGCGACACCGGCAAGGACGCCGTCGCAACCACCGTGACCGTGCCCGAGGTCGGTGCCTTCGTGCAGCGCGCCCTGGCCGACGGCACGGAGGCATCGCGCGCCACGACCACCGACACCCTGCCCGCCGGCGGCCGCACCTCCGTGCTGGGCCCGGTGCTGATCTACGCCACGGACGACGAGGTCTCCGGCTACCGCTGAAGAAGGTAGAAGGACCCCTGAAGGCCGGCCGATCGGCGGCACACTACCGGAGCTCAGGGCACACTCGGGGCATGGTCCTGCCTGGTGGCTCCGAGCACACCGCCCCCCACGACCTCCGCCAGCTCGCGGCTCACGACGCCGCCCGGGTGACCTTCCCCGGTCGCACCGGCCCGCTGGCCGCCCTGGACACCGGCCCGGCCGAGAGCGGGACCGTGCTCCTGGTCGCCGGCTACACCGGCAGCAAGGAGGACTTCGCCCCGCTGCTGTCCCCGATCGCCGATGCCGGCCTGCGGGCCGTCGCGCTCGACCAGCGAGGCCAGTTCGAGTCCCCCGGCCCTGAGGACCCCGTCGAGTACTCGGTCGCCGATCTGGCCGCCGACGTCGTCACGGTCGCCCGGCAGCTGCGGGAGGCTTCCGACGGGCCGCTGCACCTGCTCGGGCACAGCTTCGGCGGCCTCGTCACCCGGGCCGCGGTGCTCGCCGAGCCCGCGCTGTTCGACTCGCTGACCCTGCTGGGCAGTGGGCCGGCCCGGCTGTCCGGTCCGCGCGCAGAGCTGCTGGACCACCTCTCCCCGCTGCTGGACGCCGGCGGCGTGCAGCTGGTCAACGACACCCTCGAGCAGCTGGCGATGACCGATCCGCGCGCGCAGGCGGTACCCGCCCCGACGCAGGACTTCCTGACCCGGCGGTTCCTGGCCAACAGCGCGGCCGGGCTGCGCGGCATGGCCGACGCGATGCTGGGCGAGCCCGACCGGGTCGCGGCGCTCGCCGCCACGGGCGTGCCGGTGCTCGTCGCCCACGGCATCGCCGACGACGCCTGGAGCCCCACCGTCCAGGCCGACATGGCGCAGCGGCTGGGCGCCCGGCACGAGGTGATCGTGCACGCGGTGCACTCCCCCGCCATCGAGAACCCGGCCCGCACGCTGGAGGTGCTGCTGTCCTTCTGGGCCGCTCCGGTCGCGGTGGAGGAGGACTGGACGGAGGCCACCGGATGAAGCCGACTCCGTCGATCAGGGACTTCACCGCGGAGGAGGACCTGCTCGGCTTCTTCGGCCCCGACAGCGTGACCTGGCGGATCCACAGCGACCCCGCCTTCTCCGTCGGCGGCATCCGCGCGCTGCTGCTGCAGGCGCTGCACCCGGTCGCGATGGACGGCGTGCACCAGTTCTCCAGCGCCTTCGCCAGCGACCCGTGGGCCCGGCTGACCCGCACCGCCGAGTACGTCGCCACGCTCACCTTCGGCACCCGCCGCGATGCGCTGCGGATGGTGCGCCGGGTGCGTGGCCTGCACCGGGGCAAGTCCGGGGTGGAGGAGACCACCGGCCGGCACTTCTCCGTCGACGACGCCGACCTGCTGCTCTGGGTGCACAACTGCGAGGTCGACTCGCTGCTGTCCACCGCCCGCCGGGCCGGGGTGCCGCTCACCGACGCCGAGGCCGACCGGTACGTCGCCGAACAGGTCACCGCGGCGGTGCTGGTGGGCGCCGAGGAGGCCGACGTGCCGACGACGGTCGCCGAGCTGCAGGCCTACTTCGCCGGCATCCAGGCGCAGCTGGCGGTCACCCCGGCGGCCCGCAGCGCCTCGAAGTTCATCCTGCTGCCGCCGATGCCGGGCTGGGTGCAGCTGCTCACGCCGGCCCGCCCGGCCTGGAGCACGCTGGCCTCGCTGGGGGCGGCGACCCTGCCGCGCTGGGCGCGCCAGCTCTACGGGCTGCCGGGGTTCGGCCTGACCGACGCGGCGGCGACGGCGGGGCTGAAGGCGTTCCGGCAGACGGCGCTGGCGGTGCCGTCCCGGCTGCGCGAGTCGCCGATCGTGCGGGCCGCGCGCGAGCGGGTCGCCGGCACCGAGCCGCTCAGCGCCTGAGCAGGAAGCCCTCCTGCATCCCCTTTGCAGGCTCGGGGACGCCAAGGAGCCGACCGGGTCACGGCCCGCCGTGCGGACCATGAGCTGGAGTTGGGCTCACCCGCGACCTAGCGTCCTGGGTCGTGTCTCCCGCTCTGCTCGCCGCCACCGCCGGACTCGGGTTGGGCCTGTCGCTGATCGTGGCGATCGGCGCACAGAACGCCTTCGTGCTGCGCCAGGGGCTGCGGCTCGAGCACGTGGCCGCCGTGGTGGCGGTGTGCCTGCTCTCCGACGTGGCGCTGATCGCGGCCGGTGTCGGTGGCGCCGGCGCGCTGGTCACCCGGGCACCGGACGTCGTCCGGCTCGTGTGCTTCGCCGGGGCGGTGTTCCTGCTGGTCTACGGGCTGATGGCGGCCCGTCGGGCGCTGCACCCGGTCGCCCTGCTGCCCGACTCCGCCGGCCACCGCGCGGGACTCGCGGTCACCGTGACCACCTGCCTGGCGCTGACCTGGCTCAACCCGCACGTGTACCTGGACACGGTGGTGCTGCTCGGGT
>JAOPVN010000498.1 GCA_025966175.1 Modestobacter sp.
CGGCCCCCGGGTGCTCGCCGCCGAGCTGGGCGCGCAGGCCGGGCTGGTCGGCGCCGCGGACCTGGTGCGCCGGGCCGTGTGCGAGGGCGACGCCTGAAGAAGACCCCTCGGAGGCCGCTCCCGGTCAGCAGAGCTCGCGGGCCAGCTGCTCGAGGAACAGGCCGATGTCGGTGACGATGCCCATCGCCTGCGCACTGCCCCGGTCGGCCAGCTTGGTGACCGTCGCGGGGTTGATGTCCACGCAGACCAGCGGGACGGACGCGGGCAGGATGTTCCCGGTGGCGATGGAGTGCAGCATCGTGGCCACCATGATCGCTAACCCCACGTCGTGCAGCTCGGCGCGCATCGCCCGCTGGCCGTCGATGACGTCGGTGATCACGTCGGGCAGCGGACCGTCGTCGCGCACCGAGCCGACCAGCACGAACGGCTTGTCCACCTGCACCAGGGCGTGCATCACCCCGCCGGTGAGGACGCCGGACCTCACCGCCGCGGCGATCGACCCGGCGGCCCGGATGGTGTTGATCGCCCGGATGTGGTGCTCGTGGCCGTGCGGCACGCCGGAGCCCTTGGCCAGGTCGACGCCCAGCGAGGTGCCGTACAGCGCGGACTCGATGTCGTGGGTGGCCAGCGCGTTGCCGGCGAACAGGACGTCGACGTAGCCGGCGTGGACGAGCCGCACCATCGCCGGGGCCGCACCGGTGTGCACGACCGCCGGGCCGCCGACCCACAGGATCCGTTGCCCGGCCGCCTTGACCTCGCGCATCCGCTCGGCGATCTGGCGCACCAGCAGCGCCTGCGGCTTCTCGCTGGACACCGAGGAGGACATGAAGCCGAAGTCGTCCTCCTCCCCGCGCGGCGCCTGGGGAGGCAGCTCGACCCGCACGCCGGAGGGCCCGCAGACGACCGCGTCGCCGGCCCGCACGTCACTGACCGGCACCGTGCGGACGACGGTGCCTGCCGCGCCCGGAGAGACCACCAGGCCACAGTCCATCTCCGGCCGCTCGACCCGCAGCCAGTCCCGGTCGAGCCGGACCAGGGTCTCCAGGTTCGTCGTGGAGTAGAAGTCCTCGGGGAAGACGCCGTCGGCCGGGGCCGGGCGGGTGGTCGCCGTCCCCGGGTCGACGGGGTTGGCGCCGTGCACCTGGACCCGCATCACGATCCGGTCGAGCAGCTCGGCGTCCGCGGCGCGGACCTCCACCAGCGCCCGTGACTCGTCCCCGTGCTGGCGGCCCAGCTCCAGGCTGACGATCCGGTAGTCGCCGCCGTACTCCAGGACGTCGTCCAGGACCCGGGCCAGGATGCCGGTGTCCATCAGGTGACCGGTCAGGGTGATCACGGCCGAGTGCGGCAGCGTCCGCGGCGGAGAGCTCACGCCGGCGACGCTAGAGGAAGGAGCCGCCTCCTCCCCACCCCTCGCACGCTCGGGGCGGGACCCGGGAGGGGGCCGGGCTCGGGGAAGCCCTGGAGGGGCCGACCGCTCACACGACCGCGCCGTCGTCCCCGTCGTCCATCGAGCGCTCCCGCATCCGGGACACCAGCACGAAGACCCCGCCCGCCACGGACGCGACGCCGAGCACCAGGCCGACGTCGGCCGACAGCCCGACCGTCCCGGGCCAGAAGACCAGCACCACCCCGATGATCAGCAGCAGCAGCGCGTAGAGGGTGGCCGGGGCGAGCACCGGCAGCGGCGGGGGCGGCGGCGGCTCGTAGTGCTCCTCCGGGGCGTCGAGCAGCGACCGCTCGGCGGGGGGTGGCGGCGGGTCGTCGCGCGGCTCCTCGGAGACGACGGTGCGGCCGTGCTCGGCCTCGAAGGCGGCGACGATCCGGGCGAACTCGGCGTCGGCGTCCAGCTGGGCGTGCTCGTCCCGGGAGGGAGCAGGCGGCGGGGGAGCGGGGTGCGTGTCGGCGTGCCGGTCGACCAGCGCGTCGGCCTCCAGCCGCCGGGCGCGGTCGACGAACAGTCGGTCCGAGGGCGGGCTGGGCAGCGAGACCGTGCGCGTGTAGGCGTCCACGTCGGTGGCCGGCTCCAGGTAGGCGGCGATGCCGGCGGCCTCGAGCACGTCGAGCAGGTGCTCACCGACCCGCGGGTCGACGTCGCGCACCGGGGACCACAGCGCCGCGTCCAGGCCGTTGTCCCGGCGGCCGCGGCCCCGGCGGGGGAGGGTCATGCGGTCTCCGGGGCGGCCGCGGGCACGCGCTCCCGGATCCATTCCACCGACCGCGCGAAGATCAGCGGCGCGTCGTTGTCCAGCGTCGCGACGTGCCAGCTGTCGTGCAGCAGCACCTCGGTGGTGTCGCTGCTGCCCACCTCGGCGAGCAGCAGCCGGGTCGACGCCGGCTCGACCACGTGGTCCTCCACGCTGCGGAAGACCAGCAGCGGAGCCCGGATCGCGCCCAGGTCGGCGCGGACGGCCGCCCACAGCCGGCGCAGCGCCACCGCCGCCCGGGTGGGCAGTCGCGGGTAGGCCAGCTCGGTCGACCCGGGCTTCTTGATGTCGCTGGCGATCGGCGCCCAGGCGGGGGTGAGCTTGGCCAGCACCGGCAGCAGCTTCGCGTCGCGCCGCTCGGTGAGCAGCGACGGGTTGACCACCACCAGGGCCTCGACGTCGTCCGCGCGTCGCTCGGCCAGCCGCAGCGCCAGGGTGCCGCCCATCGACAGCCCCGCGACGACGACGGCCGTACAGCGGCCGCGCAGGTCGTCCAGCGCGGCGGACAGCTCGCCGTACCAGTCGTCCTCGGTGCTGACGTTGGCGTCCTGCCAGCGGGTGCCGTGCCCGGGCAGCAGCGGGCAGCGCACGGTGAAGCCGGCGGCGGCCAGGTACTGGCCCCAGTCGCGCATGCTCTGCGGAGTGCTGGTGAAGCCGTGGCAGAGCAGCACCCCCACCGGGCCGCCGGGCAGGTCGAACGGCTCGGCGCCGGACATCACCGGTGTGGCCTGCGACATCGGTCTCCTCCGGGACGTGCGGCGTGGGAGCGGTGGGGCGGGATGGACGGCGGCAACGGCTGAGATTGTCGATGTGTTGTGCCGCTCCTTAGTCTGACAGTCGCTGAGGGAGGCGCGTTGTTCTACTGGTTCCTCAAGTTCGTGGCCGTCGGGCCGATCGTCAAGCTCGTGTTCCGGCCCCGTGCGGAAGGCACCGGGCACGTGCCGGCGACGGGTCCGGTGATCATCGCCAGCAACCACCTGTCCGCCGCCGACTGGATCTTCATGCCCTTGTCGCTGCGCCGCCGGGTCACCTTCCTGGCCAAGGCGGAGTACTTCACCGGCACCGGCCCCAAGGGCTTTGCCCAGCGGGTGTTCTTCGGCGGCAGCGGTCAGGTGCCGATCGACCGCACCAATGCCTCCGCTGCCGAGGACGCCATCCGCACCGGCATCCGGATCCTGCAGCAGGGCAAGCTGCTGGGCATCTACCCCGAGGGCACCCGCTCCCCGGACGGCCGGCTGTTCCGCGGCAAGACCGGGATCGCCCGGATGACGCTGGAGACCGGTGCTGTCGTCGTCCCGGTCGCGATGCACTACGAGCCCCGCACGGTGCCGCTGCCGGGCAAGCTCGGCCGGGTGCTGAGCAAGAACATGGTCCGGGTCGTCGTGCGCTTCGGTGAGCCGCTGGACTTCTGCCGCTACGCCGGGCTCTCCGGGGATCGCTTCGTCGAGCGGTCGATCACCGACGAGATCATGTACGAGATCATGGAGCTGTCCGGCCAGGAGTACGTCGACGTGTACGGCGCCAAGGTGAAGAAGTCCATGGACACCACCGGGATGAGCGCCACGGAGGCCGTCGGCCGGCTGCAGCCGGCGCCGCAGGAGGCCGCCGATCGGCTGCCGAGCTCGCTCGCCGGCTGAGCTGCAGCGGCTCGACGCGTCAGGACATCTGCATCGCCACGCGCACCCGGTCGAGGGTCGCCTCGGCCAGCTCGTTGGCGCGGGCGTTGCCCAGGGCCAGCACCTCACGCACGGCGCCCGGGTCGGCGGTCAGCTCGGCGCGGCGCCGGCGGAGCGGCCGCAGGTGCTCGTTGACCGCCTCGGTGACCGCTGCCTTCAGTGCCGCGGCGCCGCGCCCGCCGATGCTGTCGGCGAAGGACTCCGGGGACTCGCCGCGGCAGAGCGCGCCCAGCAGCACCAGGTTGGACACCTCGGGGCGGCGGTCGGGCTGGTAGCTGATCGTCCGCTCGGCGTCGGTGGTGGCGCCACGGATGAGAGCCGCGGTGCGGTCCTCGTCGTCCCGCAGCGCGAGGGTGTTGCCCCGGCTCTTGCTCATCTTGGTGCCGTCGGTGCCCAGCAGCAGGGGAGCCTGGCTCAGCAGCGCCTCCGGCTCGGGGAAGAGCTGCCCGTACCGCTGGTTGAACCGGCGGGCGATGGTGCGGGTGAGCTCCAGGTGCGGCAGCTGGTCGCGGCCGACGGGGACCAGGTTGCCGCCGCAGAACAAGATGTCGGCGGCCTGGTGCACCGGGTAGGTGAGCAGGAGTCCGGACAGCGGGCGGGCGCCGGCCGCCTCCGCCTCGGCCTTCACCGTGGGGTTGCGCTGCAGCTCGGCGACGGTGACCAGGCTGAGGAACGGCAGCATCAGCTGGTTGAGCGCGGGGACGGCGCTGTGCCGGAAGAACGTCGTCCGGTCCGGGTCCAGGCCGGCCGCCAGCTGGTCGAGCAGCAGGCCGGTCACCGCTCCGGGGAGGTCGCCGAGATCATCGCGGTCGGCGATCACCTGGTAGTCGGCGACGAGGACGAGCACCTCGACGCCGGCGTCCTGTAGGCGCACCCGGTTGGCCAGCGTGCCGAACAGATGGCCCAGGTGCAGCGGGCCGGTGGGGCGGTCCCCGGTCAGCACGCGGAAGCGCTCCGGGGAGCGGGCGATCTCCGTGTCGAGCTCGGCACTGCGGGTCTGCGCCCGCTGGAAGGACGCCTCAGCCGGATCCAGGGCGAGGGTGGTCATGGGTTCTCCTCAGGGAAGGAGAGCCGCCCCGCCGTCACCACCGGCGGGACTGGTGCGCCGCCGAGCTGCCGTCGAGGGCAGCTCGGGACGTGTCAGGTCACAGCCGCCAGGACGACGGCTGCCACCAGGTGAGCGGGGTCAGCACCACACGGCCAGCCTAGCTCCGCTGCGCGGGCTCCTCGGGCGCCGAGGTGGCGTTCAGAACGGCGGTGGATCGTCCTCGGGCAGTGCCGGCCGATCGGGCAGTGCAGGCGGAGGCAGGTCGTCGTCGGCGCCGAACCGGGGCGGGTGGGTGACCAGCACCTGCCCGGTGGGCGTCGTCCACTCGAGGCCACCGTCGGTCAGCCCGCGCAGCCGCCATCCCGGTGCCTGGTGGCTCAGCCGGTGGTGGTGCCGGCACAGGCAGCACAGGTTGTCGTGTGCCGTCGGCCCCCAGGGCCAGGGGATCGTGTGGTCGAGGTCGCAGCGGATCGGTCGCTTCCGGCAGCCGGGGAACCGGCACCGGCGATCGCGCAGCCGGACGAACCGTTCGAGCGCGGCGGTGGGTGAGTACGCGTCCGTGGCGGGAGGTGGCCCCAGGGGCCGCCCTGCGCGCAGCCCGGTGGCGTCGGTGAGCGCCAGCAGCTGCCCGGTGAGCTCGTCGACCAGTGCGACGTGCGGCCGGTGCGCCAGGGCCGTGCCGGCGAGCGCGCGGGCGCCGAGCAGGTCGGCCAGCGCCGAGCCAGCGCCGCTGACCGGCAGAGACCGGTCGGTCGAGGCGGCCGAGGCCGCGGGCGGG
>JAOPVN010000500.1 GCA_025966175.1 Modestobacter sp.
ACGCTCTTCCGATCTGGCCCCCGCTCCGCCGCGCGGGGGCTGCCGCCGGGATCGGCGTCGGGGTCGCGGTCCTGGCCGGCGTGGTGGTCCTCGCCGGCGCCGGGACCCCGTCGTTCCGAGCGCTGCCGGGGACGGCGCCGGCCGTGACATCGCCGTCGACCCCGGCGCCCGTTCCGACCGACCGGCGGAGCAACGAGGTGCCTGCTCCCCTCATGCCGGTACCGGCCGGCCCGTCGACGACCGCCCGCCCGGGCTCCGTGGTCAGCCCCCTGGGACCGCCGGTCGCTCGGTCCCCTCGAACCTCCGCGCCCCGTCCGTCCTCGCCCGGCGGTTCGGCTCCGCGCACCTCCCCCGCCCTGCAGACGCCGGCAGTCACCGGTGCGGGGCCCGCCGCACCCACGCCCGCACCCACGCCCGAACCGACCCCCACGGCTGCACCGGGGACCGAGCCGGCGCCCAGCTCCCCCATGCCACCGGCGCCCACGACCGAACCGAGCTCCACGCCGGCACCGAGCCCCACGCCAGCACCTCCGACCGAGCCCGAACCTCCGACCGAGCCCGAACCTCCGACCGAGCCGGCGCCCACCTCGCCGGCGCCATCGGCGCCCCCGACGTCGTCCTCTCCCGGTCCCGACTCCGGAGAGGGGACGCCGGTTGACGGAGGCTCAGGGTGAGCCCGCAACGGCTGCCGCATCCTCAGCCTGCATCCACGTCCGCGCAGCACCACGCCGCACGGTCGACGAGGCCTGATCACCGCCGGGAGGCCTGCCGCCCGGATGTTCGGCTCGACCGGGGGTGGCGCAAGCCGCCCGATCGGCGGAGCATCCGGCGACCACCCACGCCAGGAGGTCCGCCCGATGCCCGAGAGCCCGGCCACCGTCGCCTACCGCGCCGCGCGCGACCAGCTGCTGTCGATGCGCGGCGACCACGCGAAGGCGGTTGCCGAGTTCCGATGGCCCACCTTCGAGGGGCCGTTCAACTGGGCGGTCGACTGGTTCGACTCGTGGGCCCGCGGCAACGGGGCGACCGGGCTGCACATCGTCGAGGAGGACGGCCGCTCCGCGCGCTTTCCCTTCGCCGAGCTCGTGCGCCGCTCCGACCAGGTCGCGGCGTGGCTGCGGGCGCAGGGCGTCGCCAAGGGCGACCGCGTCGTCCTCATGCTCGGCAACCAGGTCGAGCTGTGGGAGTCGATGCTCGCGGTGATGAAGCTCGGCGCGGTGATCGTGCCGACCACCACCGCCCTCGGCCCGGCCGACCTGGTCGACCGCATCGAGCGCGGCGGCGCCAAGCACGTCGTCGTCAACGCCGGTGACGCAGGCAAGTTCGACACGGTGCCCGGCAGCTACACCCGGATCGCCGTCGGCGAGGCGCCGACCGGGTGGCTCGCCTACGCCGACACGTACGCGGCGGACGACGCCCCGGCCGAGCACCCGGGCACGGTGGCCACCGACCCGCTGCTCCTCTACTTCACCAGCGGGACGACGAGCCGGCCCAAGCTGGTCGAGCACACGCAGGTCAGCTACCCGGTCGGCCACCTGTCGACGATGTACTGGCTGGGACTGCAGCCCGGCGACATGCACCTCAACATCAGCTCGCCCGGGTGGGCGAAGCACGCGTGGAGCTGCTTCTTCGCGCCGTGGATCGCCGAGGCGACGATCTACCTCTACAACTACACGCGCTTCGACCCGGCGGGGCTGCTCGGCCGGATCCGCGAGGACGGCATCACCTCGTTCTGCGCACCGCCGACGGTGTGGCGGATGCTGATCAAGGCCGATCTCTCCGGCGGCCCCGGATCGATCCGCGAGGCCGTTGCCGCCGGTGAGCCGCTCAACCCCGAGGTCATCGAACAGGTCAAGGCGCAGTGGGGACTCACCCTGCGCGACGGCTACGGCCAGACCGAGACGACGGCGTCCGTGGGCAACACCCCCGGCTCGCAGGTGTTGCCGGGCTCGATGGGCCGCCCGCTGCCGGGCGTGCCGGTGGTGCTGGTCGACCCGGTGACCGGACAGCTCGCGGACGAGGGCGAGATCTGCCTGGACCTCGCGCAGGAGCCGCTGACCCTGATGACCGGCTACCAGGGTGATCCCGAGCGGCACGCCGAGGCGATGGCCGGCGGTTACTACCACACCGGCGACGTGGCGAGCCGGAACGCCGAGGGCTACATCACCTACATCGGGCGCACCGACGACGTCTTCAAGGCCAGCGACTACAAGATCAGCCCGTTCGAGCTGGAGAGCGTGCTGATCGAGCACCCGGCAGTCACCGAGGCGGCCGTCGTCCCGGTGCCCGACCCGGTGCGAGCCGCCCTCCCGAAGGCCTACATCGCGCTGGCACCGGGCTTCGAACCGACCCGGGAGACGGCGCTGTCGATCCTGCGGCACGCCCGCGAGAACCTCGCGCCGTACCTGCGGGTCCGCAAGATCGAGTTCTACGAGCTGCCCAAGACGATCTCGGGCAAGATCCGCCGGGTCGAGTTACGGCAACGGGAGGTGGACCTGTTCCCGTCCGGCGGCTCCCCCAGCGAGTTCACCGACTCCGACTTCCCTGAGCTCCGTGGCTGAAGCCCGCGCGTCTCCGTACCCTCGAGAGCGTGAGCCTCGCCCCGGCAACCACAGTCCCCCTCGACGACCGCTTCGCCCGCGAGCTCCCGGAGATGGCTGTTGCCTGGCAGGCCGAGCAGGCTCCGGACCCGCAGCTGCTCGTGCTCAACGAGCCGCTGGCCGGCGAGCTCGGTCTGGACCCGGCCTGGCTGCGGAGTTCCGACGGGCTGCGCCTGCTGGTGGGCAACGCCGTCCCGGCCGGGGCCGGCCCGGTGGCGCAGGCCTACGCCGGGCACCAGTTCGGCGGGTTCGTCCCGCGGCTCGGCGACGGGCGCGCACTCCTGCTCGGTGAGCTCGTCGACGCCGACGGCGGCCTCCGCGACCTGCACCTCAA
>JAOPVN010000556.1 GCA_025966175.1 Modestobacter sp.
AACGTCGAGAACAAGGCGAGGATGCGCTCATGGCAGCCACTGACGTCCGTCCGAAGATCACCCTGGCCTGCCAGGAGTGCAAGAACCGCAACTACATCACCCGCAAGAACCGTCGGAACGACCCCGACCGGATCGAGCTGAAGAAGTACTGCCCGACCGACCGCAAGCACACGCTGCACCGCGAGACGCGCTGATCCAGCGGTCGTAGGCGAGAGGGCGGGAGCATGGCGCTGGACCCAGGACTGGTCGGGCGCAGCTACCCGCCCTCTGCCGTCTACGAGGTCGGACGGGAGAAGATCGCGGAGTTCGCCACGGCGCTCGGTGACCCCGATCCGGTCTACCGCGACCCCGCCGCCGCGCGGGCGGCCGGGCACCTCGACGTCATCGCCCCGCCCACCTTCGCCATCGTGCTGAGCCTGGGCGCCGGGAACGTCGTCGTCGAGGACCCCGAGGTCGGCATCGACTACAGCCGGGTCGTCCACGGCGAGCAGCGGTTCACCCACCACCGCCCGATCCGGGCCGGTGACCGGCTGGTCGCCACCGCTGCCATCGACGCGGTGAAGACGGTGGCCGGCAACGACATGCTCACCACCCGGGTGGACCTGGCGACCGAGGACGGCGAGCCGGTCTGCACCACCCACTCCATGCTCGTCGCCCGGGGGCAGAAGTGACCCCGGTGCGCTTGGCCGACGTCGAGGTCGGCACCGAGCTGCCCGAGCAGACCTCCCGGATCACCCGCGCGGACCTGGTCCGCTACGCCGGCGCCTCGGGCGACTTCAACGTCATCCACTGGAACGAGCGGGTGGCAGTCGAGGTCGGCCTGCCCGGCGTCATCGCACACGGCATGCTCACCGCGGGAATCGCGGCCCGCGCCGTCACCCAGTGGGCCGGTGACCCCGGCGCGGTCGTCGACTACCAGGTGCGCTTCAGCCGCCCCGTCGTCGTCCCCGACGACGACGCCGGCGCCGAGCTCACCGTCCGCGGCCGGGTGGCCGCGCTGCTCGAGGACGGCCGGGTGCGCGTCGACCTGGCCGTCACCAGCGGCGGTGAGAAGGTCCTGTCGCTGGCTCGCGCCGTCATCGCGCTGAGCTGACGCAGCCGTCGAGGGGATGACGATGCGCCGCCGTGCCCTGTTCCCCCTCGCCGTGCTGCTGGTCACCGCCGGCTGCGGGTCGCCCGCGTCCCCGGCGGCCGAGCCGTCCCCGGCTGCGGCCCCGTCGTCCCCGGCCGGAGGCTGCCCCGGCGAGCGTGCCCAGCCCGCCCCTGACCGGCCGGTCGTCGCCCTGGACTTCTCCCTGGCCGGTGACCTGCGGACGGTGACCGGCACCGAGACCGTCGTCTTCACCCCCGACCTGCCCACCGATGAGCTGGTCTTCCGGCTGGTGCCCAACGGTCCGGGCTCGGCGGCCCTGGGCAACCAGCTGACCGTGGACGCCGTCCGGGGCGACGGCGTCGGCGGCGGAGCCGGCTACGAGAGCGCGCAGGCCGCGGCACCGGGCGGGCTGTACGTCGTGCCGTTGGCGGGCCGGCTGGCGGCGGGGGAGTCCACCGAGGTCCAGCTGGCGTTCACGCTGCGGCTCGGTGACGGCGGCTTCGAGCGGCTCGGCACGAGCGCGGACGTCTCCTGGTGGGCCAGCGGTGCGCCGCTGCTGGCGTGGGAGCCCGGCGTCGGCTGGGCGCGGGACCCGTTCGTGGCGCTGACCGGTGAGACCGCGGTGAGCCCGGCGAGCGACACGACGATCTCCGTGGACGCGCCCGCCGGGCTGACCGTGCTGATGACCGGGGACCAGGACGAGCCGACCCGCGAGCGGGGAGGGCGGCGCACCTGGACGTCCTCCGAGCCGGCGGCGCGCGACGTCAGCGTGGCGGTGGGGCTCTTCACCACCGCGGAGACCCAGGTGGACGGCGTCCGGATCACCGCCGGGGTCCTGCCCGGTGCCCGACGCGACCCGGCCCGGCTGGCCCGGGTGACGGGGGAGGCGATCGAGCGGCTCAGCGCGCGGTTCGGGCCGTTCCCGTACGCGACGCTCACCGTGCCGTGGCTGCCGGACTTCGGGGGCGGGATCGAGTACCCCTCCTCCGTCCTGCTGGCCAGCACCCAGGAGCGGGTCCTGGTCCACGAGGTCGCCCACATGTGGTTCTACGGGATGGTCGGGGACTCGCAGTTCCGCGACCCGTGGCTGGACGAGGCGTTCGCCAGCTACGCGGAGTCGGTGACCGGCGAGCCGCCCGCGGCCCAGGTGGCCGGGCTGCTGGGCACCGATGGCGACGTGGGTGGCTCGATGGCGTCCTTCCCCGACGACCGCCGGTACGGCACGGCGGTCTACGGCAAGGGCGCGGCCATGCTGCTCACCGCCCGTCAGCAGGCCGGCGCCGAGGCGTTCGACGCGGCGCTGCGCTGCTACGTGGACGCGCAGGCGTGGACGATCGCCACCCCGGCCGACGTCGGGACGGCGCTGGCCGGCCTGCCGGCCGCGCTCACCGTCCTCCAGCAGGCCGGTGCGCTGGATCCCGAGGATCTGCCGGGCTGACGGTCAGGCGGCGGTGCCCAGCAGACGCTGCATCCGCCCCACGCCCTCCACCAGCTCCTCGTCGCCCAGGGCGTAGGACAGCCGGAGGTAGCCGGGCGTGCCGAACGCCTCGCCGGGGACGACGGCGACCTGCGCCTCCTCCAGCAGCAGCGCGGCCAGCTCGAGGCTGCTCTGCACGGTGCGCCCGGCGATCGGCCGTCCCAGCAGCCCCGTCACCGACGGGTAGACGGAGAACGCCCCCTGCGGCTCGGGGCAGGCGACGCCGGGGACCTGCCGGAGCATGCCGACGACGGTCTGCCGCCGCCGGTCGAGCACCGCCCGCAGCGTCGCCACCGCGGACTGGTCACCGGTCAGCGCGGCGACGGCGGCCACCTGCGAGACGGTGGCGACGGGGGAGCTGGAGTGCGCCTGCAGGGCGGTGGCGGCCGCGACGACGTCCGCCGGGCCGAGCAGCCAGCCGACCGGCCAGCCGGCCATCCCGTAGGCGGGGGACACCCCGTTGACCACGACACAGCGCGGCTGCAGCTCCGGTACCAGGGCCGGCAGCGAGGGCGCCGTGGCACCGCCGTGGACGAGGTGCTCGTGGGTCTCGTCGGTGAGCACCCACAGCCCGGCCGCCAGCGCCCAGCGGCCGATCTCGGCCACCTCCTCCGGCGGCTGCACCGCCCCGGTCGCCTTCGCCGGGGAGGAGAACAACAGCAGCCGGGTCCGCGCGGTGCGGGCGGCCTCCAGCTGGCCGACGGAGACCAGGTAACCGCTGGCCTCGTCCGCCACCACCGGCACCGGTACCCCGCCGGCGAGCCGCACCGCCTCCGGGTGGGAGGGCCAGTACGGCGTGGGGAGCAGGACCTCGTCACCCGGGTCCAGCAGGGTGGCGAGCGCCTCGGCGACCGCCTGCGCACCGCCGTTGGTGACCACCACGTCGGCGGGGCGGGCCGGCAGGCCGGAGTCGCGCAGCGTCGTGGCGACGATCGCCTCCTTGAGCTCCGGCAGTCCACCCGGGGGTGCGGGGCGGTGATAGGCCGGGTCATGGGCGGCTGCCACGGTCGCGGCGACCACGTGCGGCGGCATCGGTGAGCTCGGCTCACCCCAGGCGAGGTCGATCACCGGGATCCCGGCTGCCCGCAGCGCCGCGGCCCGGGCGTCCAGGGCCGCCGTGGCCGATGCGGTGATGGCGGCGACCCGTCGGGACACGCGGCGGTCCACCGGCGGGCCGGGAGTCGGGGCCGGAGCCGGAACCGGGACGGCGGCGCGGTCCGGGACCGGGGCGGTGGTCATGGCCGTGATCGTGTCAGACCTCCAGGGTTCGACCGGGAGCTCGCGGCGCCCCTCCGGGTGGGTCCGGGAGGGCCTCCGGCTGGCGCGTTGGCTGCCGGTCCGGCCGGTCCCGTACACTTGACGACCTGGGGCCTGTGGGACCCCGCCACCGGCGTGCCCCGGGGCTCCTCTCGAGGGTCCGGTCGCGCCGTGACGCGGCCCGGCGATCCCTAGGGGTGTAGCTCAATTGGCAGAGCAGCGGTCTCCAAAACCGCAGGCTGCAGGTTCAAGTCCTGCCACCCCTGCCACCACTGACCGACGACCGAGGAGCGAGGCGCTGTGAGCGAGAAGGACGGCGAGCCGACCGACGGCGCCCGCGCCGACGACGAGCTGACCGCCGAGCAGATCGACGCCGAGGCGCCGGGCGTCGACGACGCCGCGGAGCTCGAGGCAGCCGAGGCCGAGATCGCCGACGAGGCCGAGGCCGACGAGGACAAGGTCGTCGCCGCGCCCACCCACCGTCGCCGGACCGCCAGCCGGCCGGCGAACCGGTCGGCCGACTCGGGTCGCACCGGCGACGGCACCCGGTCCCGCGCCGCGGCGGAGCGGGACCGCGCCGCCGAACTCCGGGACAAGCGCAGCATCGGTCGGTTCCTCCGCGAGGTCGTCGCTGAACTGCGCAAGGTCATCTGGCCCGGCCGCAAGGAACTGATCACCTACACGACCGTCGTGATCGTCTTCGTCGCGGTCATGGTGGCGCTCGTCGCCGGCCTGGACATCGCCTTCGCCCAGGGCGTGCTCGCCGTCTTCGGCTGACCGCCCCGCGCCTGCACCACACCCGAGAAGGAAGAGACCCTGTGACCGACCCCCGTGAGCCCTTCGAGACCGACAGCGCCGTCGAGGCCATCGACCTCGACGATGCGCGTGCGGACGTGCGCGGTAGCGCCGACCTCGAGACGGGTGCCGGCGAGACCGGGTCCGCCGAGGGGTCCAGCGACACCGCCGACCAGGACACCGCCACCGAGGTGGCCGACGTGACCCCCGAGGTCGAGTCCGGTGACCGGGACAGCCTCGTCAGCGACCCGCTCGCCGCCCCGGCTCCGGACCACGACGAGCTGGTCGCCGAGACCCTCGAGGTCGCGGCCGAGGAGGACGAGGACCCGGCGGACGCGCTGCGCAAGACGCTGCGCACCCAGTTCGGCGACTGGTACGTGATCCACTCCTACGCGGGTTACGAGAACAAGGTGAAGACCAACCTCGAGTCCCGGATCACCTCGCTGGACATGGAGGACTACATCTTCCAGATCGAGGTGCCGACCGAAGAGGTCACCGAGATCAAGAACGGCAAGCGGACCCAGGTCAATCGCAAGAAGCTGCCCGGGTACCTGCTGGTCCGGATGGACCTCAACGACGAGTCGTGGGGCGCGGTGCGCAACACCCCCGGTGTCACCGGCTTCGTCGGCGCGACGTCCAAGCCCTCGCCGCTGAGCATCGACGAGGTGGTCAACCTCCTCGTGGCGCCGGCCACGGCCAAGCCGACCGCGGCGGCCGAGGCTGCGCCCAGCGCCGGTCCCGCACCGGTCGTCGAGTTCGAGGTCGGCGAGTCCGTCACCGTCATGGACGGCCCGTTCGCGACGTTGCCGGCCACCATCAACGAGATCAACCCGGAGCAGCAGAAGCTCCAGGTCCTCGTCTCCATCTTCGGCCGCGAAACTCCGGTCGAGCTGTCGTTCACCCAGGTCGTCAAACTGTAGGACCTCGGTGCCCCCCGCCTCACGCTCCGCGCGGGGCGGACCCCTGCACCGAGGCCTTCCAGCCCAGACCGCGACGTCCCAGTCGGACAGAAGAAGAAGGAAGTCATGCCCCCCAGGAAGCGGTTGACCGCGGTCATCAAGCTCCAGATCAACGCCGGTGCGGCCACCCCCGCGCCGCCCGTGGGCCCCGCCCTCGGTCAGCACGGCGTGAACATCAT
>JAOPVN010000594.1 GCA_025966175.1 Modestobacter sp.
CGCCTCGTCGGCGTTGGGCAGCAGCACGGTCGCCGCAGCGGTGTCGGCCAGCCACCGGTCGACCCCGTACGCGGTCAGCGGCCCGGTCGAGGCCGGGTCCACCGAGACCGTGCACCCGACCTCCCGCGCGGCCGCCAGGGCGGCCAGCCCAGCGGCCCGCGGCCCGGCGTCCGGCAACGTCCGCGGCCCGGCGTCCAGCAGCGTGTAGCCCGACAGGTGCAGGTGACCGCCGGCGGGCGGGACCGGGACGTCGCCCGGCCGCAGCGCGCGGTTGGCGCCCCGGTCGGCGAGCATGCTGCGCTCCCCGCCGGGCTCGACCAGGCTGATGATCGTGCCGGTGGACATGCCGGGCACCGTCCGCACGGCGAGCGCCACGCCGCCGTCGGCCAGGTCGCGGCACAGCGCCTGGCCGGGCAGGTCGTCACCCACGCAGCCGGCCAGCACGACCGGCGTCCCCAGCGCCGCCAGGTGGGCGGCGACGTTCGCCCCGGCGCCGCCGCCGCGGGTGGTGACGGCCGCCGTCCGGTCCGAGCCGGGCGCCGGCTCCCCGGCCAGCAGCGCGACGACGTCGGTGCAGACGTCGCCGACCACGACCACCCGCGGTGCCGTCACGCGCGGCAGCCGGTCACCGGGAGAGCGCGGCGAGCTCGACCGCGATCTGCCCGGCCAGTTCGGCGTTGCGCAGCACCAGCCGCACGTTGACCTCCAGGCTCGCACCCGCGCTGGCCTCGTGCAGGTGCCCGAGGATGAACGGGGTGACGTCCTTGCCGCGGGCCCCGGCGGCGTCGGCCGCGGCGAGCGCGTCGGTGATGACCCGGTCGTGCAGATCGGCGTCCAGCTGCTGGTCCACCGGCAGCGGGTTGGCGACGACGACGGCGCCGGGGACCAGCTCGCGGCAGGCGGCGAAGACCCGGGCCGCCTCGGCCGGGGTATCCACCGACCAGTCGACGGGAGACCCGGAGTCGGCGACGTAGAAGCCGGGGAAGCGCAGCGTGCGGTAGCCGACGACGGTCACCGACAGCGACTCCAGCCGCTCCAGGGTGGCCGGGACGTCGAGGATCGACTTCACGCCGGCGCAGACCACGACCAGCGAGGTGCGGGCCAGGGCCACCAGGTCCGCGGACTCGTCGAAGGTGTCGCCGGCGTGCCGGTGCACCCCGCCCAGGCCACCGGTGGCGAAGACACCGATGCCCGCCCGGGCGGCCAGCAGCGCGGTGCTGGAGACGGTGGTGGCGCCGCTCCGGCCCAGGGCCGCGGCGACCGGCAGGTCCCGCACGCCCAGCTTCGGGAGCTCGGTGTCGGCGCAGACCCGGTCGACCTCGGCCGGGGTCAGGCCGACGTGGGGGACGCCGTCCAGCACGGCGATCGTGGCCGGCACCGCGCCGCCCGCGCGGACCGCGTCCTCGACCTCGTCGGCGGCCTTGCGGTTCGCCGGGCGGGGGAGCCCGTGCGCGAGCAGCGTGCTCTCCAGCGCGACGACGGGCCGGCCGGCGGACAACGCCTCGGCGACCTCGGCGGACAGGACGGGAGCGGCGGGGTTCTGCACCCTGTCATCATGGTGGGCGGTCCGCTGGTGACCGGTCACCGGTCCCGCACCCCGACTCAGGGAGAAGACGTGAGCAGCAGCGACATCCTCGAGCGGCCGGACGTCCGCGACGCCGACACCGGCAACGCCAACGAGGTCTTCCACTACGTGAAGAAGAACAAGATCGCCGAGAGCGCGGTCATGGGCACGATGGTCGAGGCGCTGTGCGGCGAGGTCTTCCCGGTCACCAAGAGCCCCAAGCCCGGCAGCCCGGTGTGTCCGGCCTGCAAGGAGGTCTACCAGCAGCTCAAGAAGGGGTGAGTCAGCGGAGGCCCAGCTTCTGGGCCTCCAGCTCGATCTTCGCCGCCCGGCGCCGCTGACGGCGGGCGTCGTGCCGACGCTGCTGCGCCGGCCAGCGGGCCTCGATCGTGGCGTTGAGCTCGGCGCCCAGCAGCAGCGACATGCCCAGCAGGAAACAGAACAGCAGCGCCGCGATCGGGGCGGCCAGCGCCCCGTAGGGCAGCGCCGTGGTGAGGATGTCGGCGACGTAGCCACGCAGCACGATGGCGGCGACGACGAAGAAGAAGACGGCGAAGACGGCGCCCGGCAGGTGCCGGGGCCACGGGATCCGCCGGGGCAGCATCACGTGGTAGAAGCTCGTGATCGCCAGTACCAGCCCCACCAGGACCAGCGGCCAGTAGACCGCGTTGACCAGCAGCGTCGCCGTGTCCTGCCAGTCCTTGGGCAGCAGGTCGACCAGCGTCTCCCGGCCCAGCACCAGCAGCGGCAGGGTGAGGACGGCGAGCACCAGGCCGACGACGAACAGCCACAGCGCCATCAGCCGGGTGGCGATCGGCCCGCGGACGTCGCGCTGGCCGTAGGCGATGACCGCGGTGTTCATGAACGTCGCCGTCGCCGAGGACCCGGCCCACAGCGACAGCACGAAGCCCAGGCTCACCACGTCCAGCCGGCCCGAGCCGAGGATGTCGTCCAGCGTCGGCTGGATCAGGTTCGCGACGACGCCCGGGGTGAGGGCCTCGGCCGAGGCGCTCACCAGTTTGTCCTCGATCTCGGTCACCCTGTCGGCGCCGATCCAGTCGCCCAGGTAGCCCAGGGAACCCAGCAGCCCGATCAGCAGCGGGGGGACGGAGAGGACCTGCCAGAACGCGGCCTCGGCGGAGAGACCGAGGATCCGGTCCTGCCACGCCTTGGCCAGACTCGCGCCGAGCACCTGCAGCGGTACGCGGATCGGCGCAGGCAGCCGCCCCACCAGTCCACGCAGGGTGAACGGCGGACGCTCCGGGTCGCTGCGCGGGGCATCGGCCCGCTCGATCGCGCCGATCGACGGCGCGCCCGCCGCGCCCCCGGCGAGCTCACCGGTGGGCGCCGCTGAGCTGCGGGGGACAGCGGAGGCCACGGCCCCAGTGTGCACGTCGGTCCCGGTCAGCGGGCGTTGCCGACCGGGGGACACCCACCCCGAGGGGGGTGTGGGCCTCAGCGCCGGTTCCGGCGCACCCG
>JAOPVN010000620.1 GCA_025966175.1 Modestobacter sp.
CGGGGTGTGTCCGGTCCCTCACCGAGTACGCCGACCTGGCCAACCCCCAGCTGCAGGTCTCCCGGGACGGCGACCGGATCGACCTGGTCGGGCTCTTCCCGACCTACACCCGCCCCACCGGCAGCGCCCCCGCGTACACCGGTCGGGCCTACCAGCTGACCGCGGCGATCACCGCCGACGGCCACGAGCGCAACGGTCAGGCGCCGGCGGCCGGGGTGGTGCGGATCGGCCTGGACAGCGCACCGACGACCGCCGACCGCGGCGTCAACCTGCTGCAGCTCCCCGGCTGATCCGGGCGCCCCGGCCGTTCGCCCGCCCCGAGCCGCGCCGGCCCAGCTGGGCGAGCCCGGCGGAGGCGGTCAGCGCCACCCACGGAGACCCCAGCTCGCGCCGCAGCCCCCCGATGTCGCTGGCTCCCCACCACGCCCAGCGGTCCTCCCCACCCGGGCGGCGGTCCAGCAGGGTGAGCAGGACCGCGGCGGGCGCGGCGGCGGCCGGCACGACGGCGACCTCCAGCTGGCCGATCGCCGCGTGCAGCCGGGCGGCGGCCCGCACGAACGCCCGCTGACGCTCCGGCACCCGGTCGAGCACGGCCGGGAGAACCCGTTCCAGCTCGGCCGGGTCGCGACTGCGCCGCACGTCACCGACGGCGTCCAGCTCGTCGACCAGCCGGCGGCTGCGGGTGGTGGCCAGCGAGGAGTCGGGCATCGCCGCGGCCAGGTGGCGCAGCGTGGGGTCGCCCAGCGGCAGCCCGGCCAGGCGCAGCGTCCAGGGGCCGCGGAGGCCGGCGAGCAGGTCGGCGACGCCCTCGGCGAGCTGCCGGGCGACGTCGTCGTCCCGCGCGTACAGCCGGCACGGCGGTCGCCCGGCGGGGAGCGGGCCGACGTCGGGACCGTCGCCCAGCAGGGTCACCGCGGTGGCGACACCGCGGCGGCGAAACGCGAGCAGGGCCGCCCCGTCGGGACGGCCCTGCGGGTGCTGCTCCACCACCACCGCCCGCGGGCGGACCCGGGTGAAGGGGCGGGCCGACTGCGCGTTCAATGCCGTGGTCAACCAGGGCCCGCGAGCGGGGACGGGAGCAGCGAGGTCGGACATCAGGGGTGCGGCGGCGCGGATCTCGCGGACCACGCGGGCGCGTCCATCGGCGACCCGGGTCTGCACGGGCTCCAGTCGACCACATCGGGGATGCGTCCCCGGCAGGAGGTCGGGTCCCGGCACCCGGCCGGTCGGTCAGCTCGTCGGTGAGCGACCCCGGCCGTGTCGTCGCCGTCGCGTCGGCGCGTCGTTGCGCCGGGAGTACGGGAGGAGAGCGGGGAGTGCGGGGGTCAGGTCAGCCGGCGCGGCGGCGCAGGCGCCGGCGCTCGCGCTCGGACAGGCCGCCCCAGATGCCGAAGCGCTCGTCGTTGGACAGCGCGTACTCCAGGCACTCGGCCCGAACCTCGCAGCCGGTGCAGATCTTCTTCGCCTCGCGGGTCGAGCCGCCCTTCTCGGGGAAGAACGCCTCCGGGTCGGTCTCCGCGCACAACGCGCGCTCCTGCCAGCCCTGCTCCTCGGCGTCGGCCCCGGGGAAGCCGGCGTCGAACACGCCCGCCACGCCCAGCACGTCCTGCCCGTAGGCGGCCGGTGCGGAACCTGCTGCTGCGGTTTTGTACTCGCTCAACCACGAGACCTCGGCCATCACGTTGCGTCCCCTCTCGCTCCGTCACGTCACTCACTCCCGGGCTCTTCCCGGGTGCCAGCGGCTGATGACAACGTCGGAATTACACGCGTGTCGTTGAGTCGGGGTCAAGTCGGGCCGGTGTAACGCCGGGTCACAGGGATCACACCAGTCACAAGTCGTCCGGAACTGGTCACACATGCCCTCGACACGCCGATTACCACAACACCATCTGCCCATCAGGACGGATGTGTTTCGTGAAGATCGTCGAGGACCGAACCGGGTGGTCAGTGCACATGTGACGATCAGGCACCATGGTGGAGTGCACATAGTCGTACTCGCCGGAGGCGTCGGCGGCGCCCGGTTCCTCCGTGGCGTCCTGGCCGCAGCCCCCGGGGCCGAGGTCACCGCCGTGGTCAACACCGGGGACGACGTGACCATGCACGGGCTGCGGATCTGCCCCGACCTGGACACCGTGATGTACACGCTCGGTGACGGGATCGACGAGGAACGCGGCTGGGGACAACGCGACGAGACCTGGACGGTCAAGGACGGACTGGCCGCCTACGGCGCCGAGCCCACCTGGTTCGGACTGGGTGACCGCGACCTCGCCACGCACCTCGTCCGCACCCGGATGCTGGACGCCGGGTACCCGCTCTCCGACGTCACCGCCGCACTCGCCCAGCGCTGGCAGCCCGGGGTGCGCCTGCTGCCGATGAGCGACCAGCGGGTCGAGACCCACGTGGTCGTCACCGACCCCGAGACCGGCCGGCCGCACGCCATCCACTTCCAGGAGTGGTGGGTACGGCACCGCGCCGGACTGGACGCCAGCGGTTTCGTCCAGGTCGGGGTGGACGACGCCCGCCCGGCCCCCGGCGTCGTCGACGCGCTGACGACGGCCGACGCGGTGCTGGTCGCGCCGTCGAACCCGGTCGTGTCGATCGGCACGATCCTGGGCGTGCCCGGGATCCGCGACGCGGTCCGCGCCGCCGCCGGCCGGGTGGTCGGGGTCTCCCCGATCGTCGGCGGCGAGGCGTTGCGCGGCATGGCCGACCGCTGCCTGCCCGTGGTCGGCGTCGAGGTGAGCGCGGAGGGCGTCGGCCGGCACTACGGCGCCCGCTCGGCCGACGGCGTGCTGGACGCGTGGCTGGTGCACACCGGCGACGACGCGACCGTGCCCGGCGTGGACGTCCGTGCGGTGCCGCTGCTGATGAGCTCCCCCAAGGCGACCCGGGCGCTGGCCCGCGCCGCGCTGGACGCCGCTGGTGTCTGAAAAAGGACCCCGTCCTGCCCACCCCTCGCAGGCTCGGGACG
>JAOPVN010000609.1 GCA_025966175.1 Modestobacter sp.
CCGTCGGCACCGCGCACGAGGTCGCCGACTACCTCGAGGGCTTCCGCAAGCAGGCGGACGCCGACGAGCTGATCGTCGCCCACCAGTCGCCGACGACCGAGGGCCGGTTGCGCTCGGTGGCCCTCACGGCGGAGGCCCTGGAGTCGGTCGGCGCATGACTCCGTGCCTCGCCCCCTCCCGGGCGTCCCCGAGCTCGCGAGGGGACCCAGGAGGGGTCCTTTCTCAAGCGATGGGCCGGACCCCGCCGATGAAGCCGCCCCACCGCATCGAGGTCACGCGGACCGCCGAACCGCTCTCCGGGGCCTCGAGGATCTGGCCGCTGCCCAGGTAGATGGCCACGTGGTGGATGGTCGAGGGCCTGCTGGTGTTGGTGGCCCAGAAGACCAGGTCACCGCGCTGCAGGTCGCTGCGGGACACCTTGGGCAGGCTGCTGTACTGGGCGCTGCTGTTGCGCGGGATGGTGATCCCGGCCTGGGCGTAGGCGAACCGGGTCAGGCCCGAGCAGTCGAAGCCGACGACGCCGGCGTCGATGCCCCAGCCTGCGCTGGGGCCGCGCAGCGAGCCCCCGCCCCAGGCGTAGTCGGTGCCCAGGTACTCGCGGGCCGCAGCGATGGCGGTCTCGACGGCCGAGGACGAGCCAGCACCGGCCGTCGTGGTGGCGCCGGCGGAACCGCCCGAGGACACGGCGTGCTGCGCGGCCTGCTGGGCGGCCTGCTGGTCGGCGGCGGCCTTCGCCGCCGCGGCGGCCTGCTGGGCTGCGTACTGCTCGGCGGCGGCGCGGGCGCCCTCCAGGCCGAGCAGGGTCTGCTGGGCCTGCTGCAGCTGCTGCTGCATCGACGCCTGCTGGGCGGCGAGGCCGGCGGCGTTCTGTCGGGAGGTGACCTCGAGCGCCTCGGCGATGGCCAGCGCGTCGGCGGCCTCCTGCTTCAGCGTCGCGGCCTGCCCGAGGGCGGTCTGCGCCGCGGCGTCGGCGGCGGTGGCCTGCTGCTCGGCGGCGGTCACCAGGACGACGACGTCCCCGTGGTGCGACCCGGCGGCCTCCAGCAGAGCGGCGCGCTCCACCATCTGCGCCGGCCCGCCGGCGGTCATCAGCGCCTCGAGGGTGGGGGAGGTGCTGCCCTGGACGTAGCTCCGGCGGGCGAAGGCGGCGATGTCGGCGCGGGCGGCGGCGAGGTCGTCGCGAGCCCGCTGCGCGGTGGCGGCGGCCTCATCGGCGGTGGCCTGGGCGGCGTCGTACTCCGCCTGCTTGCCCTGGAAGGTGTCGAGTGCGATCGCGGATTCGGCGCGGGCCGCGTCCAGCTCGGCCTGGGCGCCGGCGAGCGCCGCGGAGATCGTGCCGACCTGCTGCGCGGCGGCGGCCTGCGCCTGCTGGGCCTGGCTGATCTGGACGTCGCTGGGGTTCGTCGGCGCCGCCGTGGCGGTGCCGGGGGCGGCTACGAGGCAGACGGCCGCCGCTGCGACCACTCCGGCCAGCCGGCGTGCCACCCGGTTGCCGGCCCGTCGCCGAGTGGTTGCCTGCGTGCTCATGCCGATGCGCCCCTTTCCCCTGGACGGTCACCCGATCGGGTGACCCGCGTACTTGTTCGGCGCGTTCGAGGAAGTCCTTGAGCATCGCGAGACACTGAGTTGAGGAAAGCAACTCACTGTGCTCGACGGCGGCCCTGCCGACGCAGCGCCGCGGGAGCCGTTGGAGGATGCGAAACGTGACCAGCAGCGCCGCCGCCGGTGCGGAACAGCTCGACCCGCGGCGTTGGACGGCACTCGGCGTGTGCGTCGCCGCGTTGTTCATGACGCTGCTGGACGTCAGCATCGTGACCGTCGCCCTGCCCTCGATCGGTGCCAGCACCGGAGCCGGCCCCTCGCAGCTGCAGTGGGTCGTCTCCGGCTACGCGCTCGCCTTCGGCATGGTGCCGATCATCGGTGGCCGGCTCGGCGACGACCGGGGCCGCAAGCGGATGCTGCTGATCGGGATCGCGGCGTTCGTCGTCTTCAGCGCGCTGGTCGGCCTGGCCCCCTCACCGGCGGTGCTGATCGCTGCCCGCGTGCTGCAGGGGCTGGCCGGGGGCCTGGTCAACCCCCAGGTCTCCGGCCTGGTCCAGCAGCTGTTCCCGCTGCGCGAGCGCGGGAAGGCATTCGGCCTGATCGGGGCCGCGGTCGGCATCGCCACCGCCGCCGGCCCGGTCGTCGGCGGTCTGCTCATCGCGCTGGGTGGTGAGCAGTTCGGCTGGCGGCTGTGCTTCCTGGTCAACGTGCCGATCGGGCTGGCCGCGCTGGTGCTGTGCGCGCGGCTGCTGCCGGCGCAGCCACGGCGGGACACCCGCCGGCCGCTGGACCTGCCCGGGGCCACGCTGCTGAGCCTCGGCGTCTTCGGTGTGCTCTTCCCCGCGGTGCAGTTCGACGCCGACCACGACGTCCGGCTGGCCCTGCTGCTCGTGCCGGCTCTGGCCGTGCTCGCCGGGTTCGTCGGCTGGGAACGGGGGCCGGGACGACGGCGTGGCTATCCGCTGGTCGACCTGCAGCTGTTCCGGATCCGTTCCTTCGCCGACGGCACGGGGCTGGCGTTGCTGTTCTTCTGCGCCTACACCGGGACGCCGCTGGTGCTCGCGCTCTTCCTGCAGGAGGGGCTCGGGTTCAGCCCGCTGCAGTCCGGGCTCGCCGCGTCGTCCTACGCGGTCGGCGCGGCACTGTCGGCGCCGATCGGTGGGTGGCTGGTGCCGCGGCTGGGGCAGCGGCTCCTGGTCGGCGCGCTGGGGCTGTTCACCGTCGGGGTGGCCGCGGCCGCGCTGGTGGCCGGGAACCTGGCCGGGGACGCGGAGCCCGTCACGGTCGCGCTGCTCATGGCCCCGGCGCTGCTGCTCGCCGGGCTCGGCGGCGGGTCGGTGGTCACCCCCAACCAGGCGTTGTCCCTGGCCGAGGTCGACGTCCGCGGGGGCTCGACGGCCGGCGGGGTGCTGCAGACGGCGCAGCGCTTCGGCAATGCCATCGGTGCCGCGATCATCACCGCCGTCTTCTACGCCTCGGTCACCGGAGCGGCCGGCAGCGGCACCGGTCGGGAGGCCGACTACGGGCAGGCCTACGCGGTGAGCCTGGTGGTCAGCGTCGTGTTCGCCGCGGCTGCGTTGGTCGTCGCCGTCCGGGACGTCCGCCGCCGGCCGGCTCCGGAACCGGAACCGAAACCGGTGGCGCGATGAGCGCCGACGCCGGGCGGCTACGGTCTCCCGCCATGTCCTCGTCTGCGCCCTCTCTCCCGGCGCTGCCCACCGCCGAGCTCCACCTGCACATCGAGGGCACCCTCGAGCCGGAGCTGGCGTTCCAGCTCGCCCGGCGCAACGGCGTCCGACTGCGCCATCCCGACCTGGAGTCGCTGCGGCGGGCCTACTCCTTCAGCGACCTGCAGTCCTTCCTCGACCTCTACTACGAGCTGACCGGGGTGCTGCAGCAGCCGCAGGACTTCACCGACCTCGCCGAGGCCTACCTCACCCGGGCGGCGGCCCAGGGGGTGCGGCATGCGGAGGTGTTCGTCGACCCACAGGCGCACACCGGCCGGGGAGTTCCGCTCGAGGTGGTGATGGACGGCCTGGCCGAGGCGTTCCGGACGGCGGAGCAGCGGCACGGCGTGAGCGCCCAGCTGATCGTCTGCTTCCTGCGTGACCGGGACCCCGCGGAGGCCGAGGCGCTGGTGCCGCTGCTGCGCCCCTGGCACGGGCTGGTGGTCGGGGTCGGCCTGGACAGCGCGGAGGTGGGCTTCCCGCCCGAGCTGTTCGAGCGGGCCTACGCCCTCGCGGCCGACGAGGGGCTGCACCGGGTCGCGCACGCGGGCGAGGAGGGGCCGCCGGCCTATGTCTGGTCGGCACTGGACGCCCTCGGCGTCGAGCGGATCGATCACGGCATCCGGAGCATGGAGGACCCTTCTCTGGTCGCCCGGCTGCGGGCGGCGCAGCTCCCGCTCACCGTCTGCCCACTGTCCAACGTGGCGCTGCGGACCGTGCCCGACCTCGCGGCACACCCGCTGCGCGCGATGCTGGACGCCGGACTCCTGGTCACGGTGAACTCCGACGACCCGGCCTACTTCGGCGGCTACCTGCACGACAACACCGCCGCGGTGAGCCGGGCGCTGGGGCTGACCGCGGCGCAACGCCGCACGCTGGCCGAGAACAGCTTCCGGGCGAGCTTCCTCCCCGACGCCGACAAAGCCCGCCACCTCGCCGCCGTCGCCGCCGCCGCGGACGGCTGACCTCAGCCGGGGAGGATGGCGGCATGAACGTCTTCACCGACTACGCCGAGACGCACTGGGTGCCCATCAACGGGGAGATGGTGACCGTGCAGACCATTGACGCCACCGGCAAGCGGGAGACCCACGTGCTGTCGGTCCCCGACGCGCTCGCCCAGTTCAAGGTCAAGTACCCGTTCGTGGACGACGCGCAGGCCGCCGCACTCTTCGCCCAGGGCGGCTGACCGGGCGGGTGGACCGTTCCGCGAGCGGCCGAGGCCCGGATCACGGCACAGCCGACGGCCCCGCCCCGTTGCACCCGGTGTGACGTTCCGCTTCCTCGTCCTCGGTGACTCCCTCGCCTTCGGCACCGGCGCCGACAGCCCCGAGCACACGCTCGGTGCCCGGTTGACCCGCACGCT
>JAOPVN010000016.1 GCA_025966175.1 Modestobacter sp.
TCCACCACCCGGTGCCCGGCGGCATGCTGGAGACGGCGGAGAACGTGCGCCGCGAGTACAAGATCGACCGGCTGGAGCAGGACGCCTGGGCGCTGCGCTCGCAGCAGGCCGCCGGGGCCGCGATCCGCGAGGGCCGCTTCACGGACGAGATCATCGGCGTCGAGGTGCCGGCCACCCGGAAGACGCCGGCCCGCGTGGTCACCGAGGACGAGCACGCGCGCCCGGACACGACGATGGCGGACCTGGCCAAGCTGCGCCCGGTCATGGGAAAGGTCGACCCTGAGGCCACGGTCACCGCCGGCAACGCCTCGGGCCAGAACGACGGCGCCGCCGTCTGCATCGTCACCACCCGGGCCGAGGCCGACCGCCGCGGCTGGGAGCCGTTCGTCCGGTTGGCGGGCTGGGCGGTGGCCGGCGTGCCCCCGGAGACCATGGGCATCGGCCCGGTGCCGGCGACGGCCAAGGTGCTCGAGCAGACCGGCCTGAAGCTCTCGGACCTGGACCTCATCGAGCTCAACGAAGCGTTCGCCAGCCAGGTTCTCGCCTGCCTGAACGAGTGGGGCCTGGGCGCGGACGACCGCGACCGGGTCAACGTGAACGGCTCCGGCATCTCCCTCGGCCACCCCGTCGGCGCGACCGGTGCGCGGATCCTGGCCACCCTCGCCCACGAGATGCGCCGCCGCGAGGTGCGCTACGGGCTGGAGACGATGTGCATCGGCGGTGGTCAGGGGCTGGCCGCGGTGTTCGAGCGCGTCGGCTGACCGAGTCGGCTGACCGAGTCGTCCGACCGAGTCGTCTGACCGAGTCCTCCGACGAGGTAGCGCCCCCCGGCCGTCAGGGCCGGGTGGGGCGCCCCGCTGCCGGACACGGTGCGGTGGAGCCCCGCTCCACGAGCATCGGCTCGACCAGCTCCGCCCGCCGTGGCGGGCCGTCGCTCTCCGCGCCGGTGAGCTGGGCGAGGAGCAGCGCGGCGGCCCGCTGGGCCAGGAGCTCCGCGCGGTTGTCGACCGTCGTCAGCGGCGGCGACCACGCCTCGTAGACCGGCTCGTCCTCGGTGCAGATCACCGACAGCTGAGCAGGGATGGCCACGCCGCTCCGCGACAGGACCGGCAGCACGCCGAAGGACGCCTCCTGGTTGCTCACCAGCAGCGCCGTCGGACGCTCCGCCAGCACCGCGGCGGCGGCCTGCCGGCCGAAGTCGGGGCTGAACGGCCCACGGTGCACCAGGCCCGCGCGCACCGGGACCCCGGCGTCGCTCATCGCGGCCACGAAGCCGGCATGGTGCAACCGGCCGGAAGTGGCCTCCGGCGGCCCCTCGATCGTGGCGATGCGGGTGTGGCCCCGGGCCAGCAGGTGCTCGGTGGCCAGTCGGGCGGCCCGCTCGTACGCCGACATCACCGAGGGGGCCAGCGAGCCGGGCACCTCGCGGTTCATGGTGACCACCCCCCGGCCCTCCTCGACCAGGCGGTTCACCAGCTCGGTGTTGGCGCCGGACCCCGCGACGACCACGCCGTCGAAGTGGTGGGCGCGCACGGTCTCCAGGAAGGCGGCCTCCCGGCCGGGATCGCCGCCGGTGGTGCACACCAGGACCTGGTAGTCGTGCTCCGCGGCCCAGCACTGCAGGGTGTCGGCGATCGTGTGCAACGTCGCCGTCCGCAGGTTGTTCACGACCAGGCCCACCAGGCCGGTCCGCCGGGTGCGCAGGGCGCTGGCCATGCGGTTGGGCTGGTAGCTGAGCGCGGCCGCGACGGCCTCGACCCGTGCCCGGGTGGCGGGCAGGACCGCGGGATGGCCCGACAGCGCCCGGCTGGCCGTGCTGGTGCTGACCCCCGCTGCCGCTGCCACGGAGTTCAACGTCGCCGGCACAGCTGATTCCTACCGGTGTGCACGCTCTCTCGAGAAGCTGGCCCCCGGCCCGAGCCAGGGGTGTACGTGTGCTTTCGGTGCAGGGCCCATCCCGTCGTGTGTCTTTCTGTACACAGCCTGATGTGTCCCCGCTCAGGGGCCGCTGCTCCCACCTCCGCGACCCGGGTGCTGGGCGGGAACCGTCGTACCGCTCTCGTACGGTCGGGCCAGCTCCTCCGCCGGGGGAGGGGACGGGGGTAGCGGTGTACGAGTCCGACGGCGCGCTGGTGGTCAGCGCCAGCGATCTCACCGGTTTCCTGGAGTGCGAGCACCTCACCCGGCTCTCCATCGAGGTCGCCCAGGGCGGTCGCGCCCGGCCGCCAGCGGTCGATCCGATGACCGAGCTCGTCGCCGCCCATGGCATCGCGCACGAGGAGCGCCACGTCCAGCGACTGCGCGACCGGGGGCTGACCGTCGTGGAGATCGCCGCCCCGGCCGGCAAGGACGCCGCTGGGCTCCACCGGGCCCAGGCCGACACGCTCGCCGCGATGCGGGCGGGGGTCGACGTCGTCTACCAGGCGACCTTCTTCGACGGCACCTGGCGCGGCCACGCCGACTTCCTGCTCAAGCGCACCGACCGGGTCAGCGACCTGGGTGCCTGGGCCTATGACGTCGCCGACACCAAGCTGGCCCGGCGGATCAAGGTGCCGGCACTGCTGCAGATGGCGCTCTACGGCGACCTGCTGGCCGGGCTGCAGGGCGTGCCGCCGGAGCTGCTCACCGTCGTCACCGGCGACCAGCAGGAGCTGGTGTTCCGCTACTCCGACGCGGAGGCCTACGCCCGGGCCGCCCGGGTCCGTTTCCTGGCGCGGCTGGCCGATGGCGAGCTGGCCGCGCCGTACCCCAACGCGCACTGCGGCGTGTGCCCGTGGCGGGAGACGTGCACCGCGGGCTGGCGGGCGGAGGACTCGCTGTCCCTGGTCGCGTTCATGCGCCGGGACCACGCGGGTGCACTGGTCGAGGCGGGCATTCCCACGGTGGCCGCGCTGGGCGCCCGGCGCCCGGAGGAGCTGCCCGACGTGATCGGCCGGACGTCGCGGGAGCGGCTCACCCAGCAGGCGCGGTTGCAGCTCGTCGAGCGGACGACCGGGACGCCGTCCTACGAGTTCCTCCCGCGCGAGCACGGCCGCGGCTTCGAGCTGCTGCCGCCGCCGAGCGCGGGTGACCTGTTCTTCGACATCGAGGGAGATCCGTTCGCCGGGGACGCCGGCCTGGAGTACCTCTGGGGCGTCCTGGACACCGCGGGGGAGTTCACCGCCTACTGGGGCTGCGACCCGGCGGCGGAGGACCAGTCGCTCGCCGAGCGCGCGGCGTTCGAGCAGCTGGTCGACCGGCTCAGCGCCGCCCACGCCGCTGACCGGTCGATGCACGTCTTCCACTACGCGCCCTACGAGCCGACCCGGCTCAAGACGCTGTCCGCCCGGCTGCAGACCCGGGAGGCCGAGGTCGACCGGCTGCTGCGTGCCGACGTCCTCGTCGACCTCTACGC
>JAOPVN010000021.1 GCA_025966175.1 Modestobacter sp.
CACCGACGGCAGCCAGCGCACCGACACCGCGCCGCGCACCGACGGCAGTCAGCGCACCGACACCGCGCCGCGCACCGACGGCAGTCAGCGCACCGACTCCGCCCCGCGGACCGACGGGGGGCGGCGCTCGGACGCCAACCAGCGCAACACCGACCCGCGCCCCGACACCGGCCGGTAGCCGGTCGCCGTCCAGCCTCCCGGGCAGTCCTGCGCGGAACTGCTCGGGAGGCTGCGATCCGCCGGGACGCGAAAGTCCTCGACCACGACGACCGCCATCATGCTCGGCGTCGACCGCAACCACCCTGCTGCACCGGCTCGACTGGGCGCGCACTCCTGCCCGTCGACCTTGCCGGACCCGACGAAACGGCTCGTGGTCCACCCGGCCGGGTGGCCGGCGTCGACACCCCGCAGGAGTCCGGCAACCGGTACCGGGTGCCCAGCACGGCGCCCGTCCGGCTCGGTCTTCCTGGCCTTGGACAGAGGGAGCATTCCGTCGTTCGCCCTCTGCCCTGGGCATCTGCAGTGATGGCTTCAGTGTCGAGGCAAACGACAGCGTTGGGCCATGTCCCAAGTCGCCCCCGCGACACCCCCACGGTCCCCGACCGCGGGGCCTTCTCGGGCCACAGCCGTCCCCAGCGTCACCTGCCTCCGTGGGCTTGCCGAGCCGCTACTCATGCCACTCCCCCGCCGGCCTCAACCGGTTGTCCTCATTCGTGAGGTCCTAGCCTCACGGGTATCCGTGCCGCGCAGATCACCGGCTTCGGCGGCCCCGAGGTCCTCGACGTCGTCGACCTGCCCGGGCCGACCCCCGGGGACGGCGAGCAGCTGTTCGAGATCTCCTCGTCCGGGGTGAACTACGCCGACACCCACCACCGGCGGTCGTCCAACTGACCTGAGCGGATCCGACCGCGCACGTGGTCGCCCGACCAACGACGCGGCCATGCTGCGCCGCGCCACCTCCCCGAGCCGACCGTTGCACCTCTGCGGCACGGAGTGGTCCGACCACCTGGTCAGGGTCGTCAGGGGTCCTCGCCGGCATGACGTGTCCGTCGAGCACCAGCACGACCATTGCCGTCGTCCGCGGCAAGCCGTCACAGCATCGCAATGTCCCTCGCGTCGCCCCGGCACCCCGGCTGTGACAACGTGGGCAGCAACAGAACGCCGCGCGGTGTCGTCACCGCGCAGCGTGACCGCCGCGCGACGAGCGCGAGAGCGCCGGACAGCAGGTACGTCCAGGACGACGTGCTCGCACGAGGCCGTGAGCTCTCCACGGCTGCGACAGCACAGCAGCCCTCCGGACGCCCTGCTGCGCCGGGACTAGGAGGAAGCACCACGATGTGGGAGTACGTGGTCGACCGCCGCGCACAGATAGCTCACCAGGCGCTGCAGCACCTGAGCCTGGTGGTCCAGTGCGTGGTCCTGGGCTCGGTCATCGCGGTGGGCCTGGCGGTGTTGGTCTACCGCAGCCCGAGGGCGTCTGCGGCAGCCAATGCAGCGTCGGCGGTGGGACTGACCATCCCCTCCTTCGCCCTCCTCGGGATCCTGCTGGCACCCTTCGGCTTCGGAGTCACACCCGCGGTCATCGCGGTGACCTTCTACGCAGCTCTGCCGGTCCTGCGCAACGCCGTCGTCGGGCTCGCCGGGGTGGACAGTTCGCTGGTCGAGTCCGCCCGGGGCATCGGCATGAGCCGCCTCGCCACCCTCGTGCGTGTCGAGCTGCCCCTGGCGTGGCCGGTGGTCCTCGCCGGCATCCGCATCTCCACCCAGATGGTCATGGGCATCGCCGCCGTCGCCGCCTACGTCCTCGGCCCCGGCCTGGGCAGTTTCATCTTCTCCGGACTCTCCCGGCTGGGCGGTGCCAACGCACTGAACGCCACGCTCGTCGGGACCATCGCGATCGTCCTGCTCGCCCTCGTCCTGGACGTGGTGCTGATGCTGGCCGGTCGCCTGACCACCTCGAGGGGCATCCGTGTCTGAGACCACCGCCGAGCGCACCGACTCCACCGCAGCGGCGGGAGGGACCGTCGACCGTCGCGTCAGCGGCGTGTCCATCCGCCTGGAGGGCGTCACCAAGCGCTATCCCGGCCAGTCGACACCGGCGGTCAACGCCGTGGACCTCGAGATACCGGCTGGACAGACGGTCATGTTCGTGGGCCCCTCCGGCTGCGGCAAGACAACCCTGCTGAAGATGCTCAACCGGCTGGTCGAGCCCAGCGGCGGGAAGATCTTCCTCGGTGACGAGGACGTCACCGAGCAGGACCCCGACCAGCTCCGCCGCCGGATCGGCTACGTCATCCAGGCCGGCGGGCTCTTCCCGCACATGACCGTGGCGACCAACATCGGCCTGGTCCCCGGGATGCTCAAGTGGGACCGGCAGCGGATCAGCGACCGGGTCGACGAGTTGCTCGACCTGGTCGACCTGGACCCGGAGGTCTACCGCGACCGCTATCCCCGGGAGCTCTCCGGCGGGCAGCAACAGCGCGTCGGCGTCGCGCGCGCGCTGGCGGCCGATCCGCCCGTCCTGCTCATGGACGAGCCGTTCGGCGCGGTCGACCCGATCACCCGGCACCGCCTGCAGGACGAGCTGCTGCGCATCCAGGAGGAGCTGGGGAAGACGATCGTCTTCGTCACCCACGACTTCGACGAAGCGGTGAAGCTCGGCGACAAGATCGTCGTCTTCGACGTGGGCGCCCGGGTGGTGCAGTACGACACCCCGGAGGCGATCCTCGCCGAGCCGGCGGAGGAGTACGTGGCGGACTTCGTCGGCGCCGGCGCGACGCTCAAGCAGCTGACCTTGACCCGGGTCGGCGACGTGGACCTGCGGACGCCGCAGCTGGCCCGGGTCGGCGAGGACGCCGCGCAGGTCGTCCGCCGCGCCTCCGCGGCCGGCGAGAACTACGTGGTGGTCGTCGACCGCCGCGGCCGGCCGATCAGCTGGCCGTCCGTCCCGGAACTGTCCCGGCTGGTCACCGTCCCTGACACCGTCGACGAGAAGCTGCCGGTCGTCGGCCTGCGCTCCACCCTGAACGACGCGCTGGACAGCATGCTCGCCGCCAGTCAGGGCGGCGTCGTCGTGACCGGCCGGGGCGGCGTCGCCGGTGTGATGGTGGTCGAGACGGTGATGGCGGCCATCCAGCGGAGCCGGGACGAGGTGCAGGGATGACGGCGGGCGCTCCCCCCGCCGAACGACCGCCCGCCGGGCCCGGGGACGACGCGGAGGCGCCCCTTCCCACCACGGTGACCGGCAGGTCTCCCGCCGCCAGCAGCGCATGGCGGGGGCTGCTCGTCCAGCCGGCTCTCGTCCTGGCCGGCCTGCTGGGGTTCGTGATCTGGCGCTCGACCGCCGAGCTCGGCGACACCGAGCAGCGGCAGCTGGGCTGGTCGGCGCTGGGCCGCAACGTGGTCGATCACCTCGAGCTCACCGTGGTGGCTGCGGTGATCGTGCTGGCCATCGGCATCCCGCTGGGTGTGCTGCTGACCCGCGGGCCGTTCCGGCGGGCCACGCCTCTGGTCCTGGGCGTGGCCAACACCGGGCAGGCCGCCCCGGCGATCGGGCTGTTCGTGCTGCTGGCCACCTGGCTGGGCTTCGGCTTCCGGTCCGCGGTGGTGGCGCTGGTCCTCTACAGCATGCTTCCGGTGCTGCGGAACACCATGGTCGGTCTCCAGGGCGTCGACTCCCGGCTGGTCGAAACCGGGCGCGGCATGGGCATGAGCTCGATCGCCGTGCTGCTGCGGGTCGAGCTGCCGCTGGCCGTCCCGGTGATCCTCGCCGGCGTGCGCACCGCGCTCGTTCTGCTCGTCGGCACCGCGACACTCGCGACCTTCATCAGCGGCGGCGGGCTGGGCCTGCTCATCACCACGGGGATCAACCTCTCGCTGAACAGCCTGCTCGTCAGCGGCGCCGTGCTCGTCGCCCTGCTGGCCCTGGCCGTCGACTGGGTCGGCCGGGTCGTGGAGCACGTCGCGCGACCGAAGGGACTCTGATGCGCACCCGCACCTCCCGCGCCCGGCTGGCCGCGCCGCTGCTCGCGGTCACCGTGGTGCTCACCGGATGTGGCTTGCAGACCGCCACCCAGTACACGCCGGCCGCCTCGCCGGGCACCATCCAGCCGTTGGACGGCGCCTACGGCCACCAGATCGTGGTGGGGTCCAAGAACTACACCGAGCAGCTGGTCCTGGGCAAGATCGCGGTGATCGCACTGCAGGTGGCCGGCTTCGACGTCGTCGACCGGACGAACATCCCCGGCTCGGTGCCCGCCCGCCAGGGCATGGTCAACGCCGAGATCGACATGGAGTGGGAGTACACCGGCACCGCGTGGCTGGCCTACCTCGGCGAGACAGCGCCGATCCCGGATCCCCGGGAGCAGTACCTCGCCGTCCGGGACGCCGAGGTGGCCAACGGCCTGACCTGGTTGCCGCCGGCCTCGGCGAACAACACCTACGCCTTCGCCGTCCGGAGCGAGGCCGCAGCCGAACTGGACGGGATCACCTCGCTGTCGCAGCTCGCCGAGCTGCCGGTCGAGGAGCGCACCTTCTGCGTGGAGAGCGAGTTCGCCAGCCGCAACGACGGCCTGGTCCCGATGCTGGATACCTACGGGCTCCAGCTGGGCGATCCGCAGGGCGTGCCGCGCGACAACATCCGCACCCTGGACACCGGCGCGGTCTACGAGGCCACCGACCAGGGGGCGTGCAACTTCGGCGAGGTCTTCACCACCGACGGCCGGATCAAGGCCCTGGACCTCACCGTGCTCGAGGACGACCGGGTCTTCTTCCCCAACTACAACGTGGCGCCGGTGCTGCTCACCCCGACCCTGGAGGAGCACCCTGAGCTGGCGGACCTGTTCGCAGAGATCACCCCGCTGCTCACCAACGACGTGTTGCAGGACCTCAACGCGCGGGTGGACGTCGACGGCGAGGCCCCGGGCGACGTGGCACTCGACTGGATGGTCTCCGAGGAGCTGGTGGACCGCGGCTGACCGGGCCCACCGCGCCTCGGCCAGCTGCCTCGGCCGACTGCCGGGCCCAACAGCCGCGGTCCTCTGTCTCGGGAGTCGCATCGACGAGATCACGCGAGGCACAACCGGGACAGCGGAGCAGGGCGGCCAGCACGCCGCTCTGCCACCGGCGCCGGCCGGCGGTGCCACCTCCCGGACGGCGGCCGTCCGCGCCCTCGGGCTCGGCTGAGACCCCTCGCCCGCAACGGAGATCCCCGCTGACCCCGCTCGCCGACCGGACGATCGATGCCGACCACCGCACCTACCAGCGGCTGGCGCGCCTCGTGGGCCCCCTGACCGACGAGCAGCTGGCCCAGCCGCCGAGTGGACGGTCGCCCAGGTCCTGTCCTACCTCGGCAGCGGCGCCGAGATCAGCCTGGACACGTTGCGGGCCGGGCGGGCAGGCGTCGACCGGGCGACGGGTACTTGTGGGCCGGACGTAGGGGTACCAGTCGCCCCGTGGACACCCGTAGCGGCCACCGCTCGAGAGTCCTATGCCCCTGCCGCCATCGCGCTGGTCGCGAAGTGACCCCCAGGTCGCTCCGCCGGCGGTCCGCCGCTGGTACCGCCCGAGCTCGACCAGGCTCGTCCCGAGGCGTGCATCGCCGCCGCGAGCTCGTGGGCAGCGGTAACGTGCGTCCGGGACATCGCAACTACGTCATCGCTGCTGCTGCAGCGAGACAGCGAGGAACGGCGCCATGACGACACCAGACGCGCCCGCGCCGGACGACGGCAAGCACGCCGACGCCGCGCCACCGAAGCCCGACGGCGGACCAGGCGTGGAGATCGGGATGTCGGACGAAGCCGGCGGGACATTCGAACCCGAGGAAGATCCGGAAGCCGTGGACTGAGCGGGTCTCTTCGTGCCCGCGCGAGGGAGGACTGCGGCTGGCCCGCGGTGGTGCCCGGCAAGCGGTCGCGCGACGTGGCCGGCACCCTCGGCGTGCACGTACAGCTCACGGCGATGAGCTGTACGAACGCCTCATCGTCACCGGCCTGTGCTGCCGCCAGGTCCTTCACAGCGCGACGATGCCAGGCCTCACGGCTCGCGGGCGTGCTGCGCGACTGGCGACCGCAGCCGGCCACCGGCCACCGGCGCCGAGCGAGTGCTGCCTCCCGTTCGAGCACAGGGTCGGGTGGGCTCGGCGCCGTCCTGAACCCCGGCGCAGAATCCGGCTCCGGAGCGGCAGGTCCGATGCACAGTTGCGGACATGACCTGGGCCACACGCGCCGCGGCAGCTGGACTCTCCGCGCTCGCCGGTGTCGCCGCCCGCGATCTCCTGCAGCGAGAACACACCCTGCTGCGCAACTTTCCGGTGATCGGGCACACCCGCTACCTGCTGGAGTCCGTCGGCCCCGAGCTGCGCCAGTACCTCGTGGCCGGCAACAACGAGGAGCGGCCGTTCACCCGCGATCAGCGCCGTTGGGTCTATGCCTCGGCGAAGAAGCAGAACAACTACTTCGGCTTCGGCACCGACAACGACCTCGAGTACACCGCCGGGTACCCGGTGATCAACCACCGCACGTTCGGCCGGGCGGTACCGGCCACCCACGTGGAGGCCGGGCATGAGACGCCACTGCCCAGCGCCAAGGTGCTCGGCGGCACCCGCGGCCGCACGCACGCGTTCCGCCCGGCATCGGTGGTCAACATCTCGGCGATGAGCTTCGGCTCCCTGTCCGGCCGTGCGGTCGAGGCGCTCAACCGCGGGGCCGCGCTGGCCGGCTGCCTGCAGAACACCGGCGAAGGCGGCCTGTCCGAGCACCACCGGCACGGCGGTGAGCTGGTGTTCCAGATCGGGACGGCGTACTTCGGCTGCCGAGACGAACGCGGCAGGTTCGACATGGCCCGGCTGAAGGACCTGGTCGCCGCAGCACCCGTGCGGGCCCTGGAGGTCAAGCTCAGCCAGGGCGCCAAGCCCGGCCTCGGCGGCGTTCTGCCCGCGGCCAAGGTCTCGGCAGAGATCGCCGCGGTCCGTGGGGTGCCCGAAGGGGTGGACTGCATCAGCCCCTCCCGGCACGCGGAGTTCTCCGACGCCGACAGCCTGCTGGACTGGGTGGAACTGCTGGCCGGCGAGACCGGGCTGCCGGTCGGCCTCAAGTCCGCCGTGGGCGACATGGGCTTCTGGCAGGAGCTCACCGAGCTGATGACGACGACCGGCCGCGGCGTGGACTTCGTGACGATCGACGGCGGAGAGGGCGGTACCGGCGCTGCACCGCTGATCTTCACCGACTCGGTGTCCCTGCCCTTCCAGCTGGGCTTCGCGCGGGTCTACTCGACCTTCGCCCGGGCCGGGCTGCACGAGCAGGTGACGTTCATCGGCGGGGGCAAGCTCGGCCTGCCCGACAACGCCATCGTGGCGTTCGCGCTCGGCTGCGACATGGTCAACGTCGCCCGCGAGGCGATGCTGGCCATCGGCTGCATCCAGGCGCAGAAGTGCCACACGGACACCTGCCCCACCGGCGTGGCCACGCAGAACGCCTGGCTGGCGCACGGCCTGGACCCCGCGCTGAAGTCCGTGCGGGCGGCCACCTACATCGGGACACTGCGCCGGGACGTGCGCAAGGTCGCCGAGGCGTGCGGAGTGGAGCACCCCGGGCTCATCGACACCTCAGCGGTGGAGGTCCTGACCGGACGGACGGCGTCGCGCCCCCTGCTCGAGGTCTACGACTACGAGCCGGGTTGGGGGTTGCCGTCGGCGGCCGACCAGGCCGACATCGTGCGGCTGATGACCGCCCAAGCGCCGCAGGGCGGCAGTGCCCCTCCGTCCCCCGACGCAGTCGGCTGAGCCACTCGCCCCTACTGCCCGAGGGGACTCGCGCACGGTGGAGCGGGGCCGGGGCGTGGGACAGCGCAGGTCGCAACCCAGCCACCGACCAGTCCCTGATCGACCGACGCCTGCTGCGTGAGCCGGTCGCAGGCGCACACCACGTCGGCGCGCAGGCCGCCGCTGCGCACGTCGGACGCGACGCGGGCGTCGAGCTGGCCGGTGGGAGCACAGCAGAGGTCGACGTGCGCGGGCCCGACCTCAGGTGGTCAACGGTGCACTGGAGGATGGGCACGCGCGCCGGCGCCGCGCCGTACCCGGGCAGCCTCGGCCAGCTCGGCCAGCATCGCCTCCGTCGTCCCGAGGTCGACGCAGGCGTCGGTGACGCTCTTGCCGTACTCCAGCCTCTCGGGATGCCGGCGATCGAGGTCCTGCCTCCCCGCGACGAGGTTGCCCTCCATCATGACGCCGCGGATCGCCCGCTCGCCGGCTGCCATCTGCCCTGCCAGGTCCCGCACGACGTCGATCTGGCGCAGGTGGTTCTTCTGGCTGTTGCCGTGGGACGCGTCGACCACGACGACCTCAGGCAGACCCCGCTCCGCCAGCTTGCGCTTCGTGTCGGCGATGTGGGCTGCGGAGTAGTTCGGGCCGTGCTTGTCGCCACGCAGGATGACGTGGCCGGTGTCGTTGCCGGTCGTCGACAGCTGAGCTGTGACCCCGTGGTGGTCGACACCCAGGAACTCGTGCGGAGCCCGCGCGGTCATGACGGCCTGGACGGCGGCCTCGATGCTCCCCTCCGGCGAGTTCTTGAAGCCGATGACGGAGGAGAAACCGGACACCCGCTCCCGGGCGGTCTGGTCGGTGACGTTGCGCGCGCCGACGCCGTTGTACGTGACGAGTCCGTTGACGTACTGCGGCGTCAACGCATTCAACGGTTCAGCAGCCACCGGTACACCGATGGCGGTGATGCGGCACATGAGCATCCGGGTCGCGACGAGACCGACGCTGATGCGGCTCGAACCGTCGAGGAACGGGTCGTAGGCGAATCCCTTCCAGTCGACCTCGGTCCTCGGCTTCTCGGTGTAGGTCCGCATCAGGATCTCCAGGTCCTCGCCGTGCCGCTTCCGCATGCGGGCGATGAAGCCGGCGTACTCCAGCGCGGCGGCCGGGTCATGGATCGAGCACGGACCGGCGATGACGGCCAAGCGGTCATCGAGACCGTTCACGATGTCGATCACGGCGCGGCGCGCGGCCCGGGTCGTGGTGGCAGACGCAGCCGGCAGCGGCACGACGGTCGCGACCGCTGCCGGCGTGACGACGACGCTCAGGCCGGTGATCCTGGCGTTCACCAGGCCGGAGAGGTCGACGTCGTCCGCTCGTTCGACCCCCAAACGCTGCTGGACGTCGGGCAGCAGGTCCGCCAACGCGGCATCGATCTGCGCGTTCACCCGCGTCTGAAGGTCCAGCAGGTGATCAGCGATCCGCGTCGCGGCATCCAGGATCTGGTCAGCCGGATGGGGAGCCTCCTGCATCGTCACCACTCCTCACGCACTCGACGAGGCCGCGGGCCGGCACGGACGGCCCCCCGCTTGCCGCGGAAGGGTTCGACATGTGGCCGGAGGAGCCTCGTCCCTCAGCAGCTCGCGCAGCCGCCGTCGGGGAGCCAACCACAGTCAGGGAGCCAACCCCAGGCAGTGTGGCGGGGAGGCCGATGAGGAGAGGGAAGCGCGGCCTAGCCTCACCGCATGCGAGCCGTGCAGATCACCCGCTTCGGCGGCCCGGAGGTGCTCGACGTCGTCGACCTCCCCGGCCCCGTCCCCGGCGAGGGCGAGTAGCTGTTCGATATCTCCGCGTGCGGGGTGAACGACGCCGACACCCACCAGCGGCGGTCTTGAGGGGTACATCAGGCCTGGGCCGCACGCTCGCACCGTTGCCGTACGGGTGCAGCTCACCGCTCGGCCACTCCACGAGGAAGCCCCACGGTCATCGACCGGAGGGGATCAGTCGTCTCAGGCGCGGCTGGGCATCCCCGGACAAGGACATTCGCCTGGAGGCCTCGGGACCGATCTACGTGGGCCGGCGGCGCCGACCGCAGCGAAGCGCTCCCGCTGGGCGATCCCAGGTTCAGCCCAGCCAGTCCACGGCCTCCCGCGCGATGCCGGACGGGACCGTGTGTGGCCCCGAGAACTCGCGAAAGGTCACGTCGTACCCGTCCTCGCGCAGTTTCGGCACGATCTTCCCGCTGGTCCGGTCGATCGGGAGAACCTCGTCGGCGTCACCGTGGGAGACGAACACGAGCGGTGCCCCCTCGCGCCGCCCCCTCGGCGGCACGAAGCCCGGCGAGAACGCGACGATCTTCCGGAGCAGGTCGCCGTTGGCCAGCCCGAGACCGAGTGCGTACGAGGCACCGTCGGAGAACCCGGCAACGGCCACTCGGCTCGCGTCCACAGCGAAGGCGGCGAAGACCCTCGCCAGCGCGCGGTCGATGAGTGCGGCATCAGGCCCGTAGGAACCGCGGATGGCGTCCCACGTCGTCCCCCGGGACGCCGGCGCCAGCAGCAGCAGGCCGCGTTCCACGGCCAGCGGGCCCAGCAGGGCCAACCCGGCCTCCGCGTCGCCTCCTGCTCCGTGCAGGGTCAGGACGAGCGGCGCCGCCGCGCCAGGGAGGACGGTCGGCGGGACGTGCAGAAGCGCATCCCGGACGGCCTCGAGACCCAGCGGATGGGTGCCGGGGATGGTGGGTGGCCCTTCGGGGGGCCGGGGCGGGGATGCTTCGGGGCGAGCGGTCAGGACCGCGCCGTCTCCATCGCCTACCCCGCCGAACGCACCGGCGGAGAGTCGGATGCCGCATGCGGTGAGCAGGCTGGCGCCCGACAGCTGGCCGGCCGCCACGAGAAGGCGTCGGCGCGTCAGCACGGCCTTCTCCTACCCCGGCCCGGCCTGAGGAAGTCGCGCCGCAGGGCTGTCCACACGCTCGTCGAGAGGCGGCCGGAACGCAGGTAGCCACGGTGCCCGTGCTGCGGACGCGCGGGCCCATTGGGTCCTTGCCCCTCTCCCGAGGACCGCGCCCTGGCCTGACCGACATGCGTGCCGTGCAGATCACCCGCTTTGGCGGCCCCGAGAGCCTCGACGTCGTCGACCTGCCCGACCGGAGCCCCGGGGACGGCGAGCAGCTGTTCGACATCTCCGCGTGCGGGGTCAACTTCGCTGATACTCACCACTCGCTGTCTGTCAACTGACCTGACGTCGGCGGGGCACGGAGCGGGACCGCGTCCATGCCGCGTCATGGCTGGCGATGGCGATGCACCGCCATCCCTCACCGCGAGGCCGCGAGGCAGGTGGGCCGGAGCGGGTCAGGACCTGTCGGCTGCGGCGTCGCGCGTCAGCTGTGCGTCGGTCGCAGCCCAGCTGGCCAGCAGCTTCAGGGCGTCGTCCGATGCGGTCCCAGGCTCGGCGGTGTAAGCCGTCAGGTGCAGGTCCTCGGGACCCTCGGTCGGCAGGGCCGTGGAGTGGTAGACCAGGTCGATCGCGCCGACCGCCGGGTGGTTGAACTGCTTGACCCCGGTGCGGTGGATGCGCACGTTGTGCGCAGCCCAGCGGGTGCGGAACTCCTCACTGACCGTGGACAACTCCCCGACGAGCTCGCGCAGGTCGGTGTCGTAGGGGTCGCGGCCGGCCTCGGTGCGCAGGATGGCCGCCGTGGTGTTGGCCGCGCCGTCCCAGTCGGGGTGGAAGTCCCGGGCCCGCGGGTCGAGGAACTGGAAGCGAGCGATGTTCGCCGGACGACGGGGGTCGTCGAACACAGGTGAGTAGAGCGCGCGCCCAAGGTTGTTGGCGGCGAGGACGTCCATGCGGCCGTTGAGCGCGATCGCCGCCGATGAGCTCATGGAGTCCAGCAGCCACTGCACCCGCGGTTGCACGCGGACCTTGCTGCGACGCCGGGACGCGCGGGACGGCTTCGCGGCACGGGCGAGGTCGAACAGGTAGAGCCGCTCGGCCTCGTCCAGCTGCAGCGCCCGGGCGACGGCCTCCAACACGTCTTCGGACACGCCCGCGATGTGGCCCTTCTCCAGCCGGACGTACCAGTCGGTGCTCACGCCGGCCAGGACGGCGACCTCCTCGCGGCGCAGCCCGGGCACACGCCGTCGGCCACCTCCGGGAAGCAGCCCGGCCTGCTCGGGCGTGATCCGGGCACGCCGACTCGCGAGGAAGTCGCGGATGTCGTCGCGGTTGTCCACCCCGACGACGGTACGGCGATCGGTCACCGAAGGGAGGTCGAGCTTCTACCCCCTACAAACGCGACCTCCCGCGCCCGCGGATATGGGCGTTCAGTGGTCGCAGGGCCGATCCAGTGGCCGGGGCTGCAGTCGGCCCGGCCACCGCGAGCTGTCGAGCTCGCTGGCGCACGACGACGTCGCTGCGGTCGCCCCTCCTGAGCCCTGCTGCACGGTCGATCCCCGAAGGAAGCATGACCATCACCTCGCCCTCGATGACCCCGGTGGCTGGCGCGCAGGCCGTCGGGCGCGCGCTGGCCGTCGTCCTCAGCCTGCTGACCGTCTTCGGGCCCATCTCGATGGACCTGTACCTGCCCGTGCTGCCGGCGCTCACCACCGATCTGGGGTCCGCGACCTCTACCGCGCAGCTGACGATCACCGCCTGCCTGCTCGGCCTGGCGCTCGGCCAGCTCGTCGCCGGCCCGCTGTCCGACCGGTTCGGCCGCCGACGTCCGCTGCTGGTCGGCGTCGTCGGCTACGTCGCCGTCTCGCTGCTGTGCGCCGCCAGCCCGACCGCGGAGACGCTCGTCGCCGCCCGGTTCGTGCAGGGCCTCGCCGGCGGTGTCGGCGTCGTGATCGCCCAGGCCGCCGGGCGGGATCTGTACTCCGGTGGCCGGCTGCTGCGCTACTACGGTCGGCTGACCGTGCTCGGCGGGCTGGCCGCCATCGTCGGTCCCGTGATCGGCGGGCAGCTGGCTGAGGTCACCGACTGGCGCGGCATCTTCGTCTTCCTCGCCGCCGTCGGAGCGGTCATCCTCGCCGCCTGCGCGCTGGTCTTCCGCGAGACCCTGCCCCCCGAGGGGCGGGGCGCCGGCGGTCTCGCGCAGACCGGCCGCGACATGCGCCGACTGCTGTCGGACCGGGTGTTCCTCGGCGCCGTGCTCGTCACCGGCTTCGTCAACGCCGCGCTGTTCGCCTACCTGTCCGGTGCCACCTTCGTGCTGCAGGACTTCTACGGACTGTCCCCGCAGGGCTACTCCTACGCGTTCGGACTGAACTCGCTCGGCTTCATGGTCTTCGGCTTCATCGCTGGACGGACCTCGGAACGGTGGTCGGAGCGGGGCACGCTGCTGGTCGGGATCGTCATGTGCGTCGCCGGTGCCGGTGGACTGCTGGCCACCGCAGCCTGGGAACTGCCGCTGGCGGCCGTCATCGTGTCGCTGCTGACCATGGTCAGCGGCGTGGCCGTGACGACTCCACCGGCGACCTCACTCGCGCTGGCCGACTACCCGGACATCGCCGGCACCGCCTCGTCGTTCCTCGGCGTCGCCCGCTTCGCCTTCGGCGGTCTGGCCGCGCCCCTGGTGGGTCTCGGCGCCGGAGTGACGCCGTTGGCGCTGGTCACGATCACCGCCGCAGTGCTCGGCGCCCTCGCGTACAGCATGACCGCCCACCGTCCGGCCCCCACGACGCATGACGCGCCTTCCGGCTCACCCCGGGCTGACGCGCTTCCACAGACACCCGCCAGGACGACGACACGCGTCGTCCGGGAACCCTGAGAGGACACGCACCACCATGCGAGGAACAGTGCTGTACGCCCCCGGCGACGTTCGTGTCGAGGACCGCCCCGAGGCAGCGATCGAGAAGCCCACCGACGCCGTCATCCGGCTGACCGCCGCCTGCGTGTGCGGGTCGGACCTGTGGCCCTACCGCGGCATCGAGCCGATCGACGGACCCAGGCCGATGGGGCACGAGTACGTCGGCGTCGTCGAGGCCGTCGGCAGCGAGGTCACCTCCGTCAAGCCGGGCCAGTTCGTCGTCGGCTCCTTCGTCGCCAGCGACAACACCTGCGAGATCTGCCAGGCCGGCTACCAGAGCTCCTGCGTCCAGCGCGAGTTCATCGGCGGCGCCCAGGCCGACCTGATGCGCGTCCCGCTGGCCGACGGCACGCTCGTCGCCACCCCGGGCACGCCCGACGCAGACCTGGTTCCCTCGCTGCTGGCCGCCTCCGACGTGCTGGGCACCGGCTGGTTCGCCGCCGTCGCCGCCGAGGCCGGACCGGGCAAGACCGTCGCCGTGGTCGGCGACGGCGCCGTCGGCCTGCTCGGCGTGCTCGCCGCCAAGCAGCTGGGCGCCGACCAGATCATCGCCTTCAGCCGCCACCAGGACCGGCAGAAGCTCGCCCGGGAGTTCGGCGCCACCGACATCGTCACCGAACGCGGCGACGAGGGCGTGGCGAAGATCAAGGAGCTCACGAACGGCCTGGGCGCGCACTCGGTCATCGAGGCCGTGGGCACCCAGGAGTCGATGATGCAGGCCATCCACTCCACCCGCCCCGGCGGGCACGTCGGCTACGTCGGCGTTCCTGCCGAGGTACAGCTGCCCGGCGTCGAGCTGTTCTTCTCCGCCGTCCACCTGCACGGCGGCCCCGCCCCGGTCCGCCGCTTCCTGCCCGACCTGATCAGCCTCATCTGGAACCGGACCATCGACCCCGGCAAGGTCTTCGACCTCGAGCTCCCGCTCGACCAGGCCGCCGAGGGCTACAAGGCGATGGACGAACGCCGCGCCATCAAGACGCTGCTGCGCCCCTGACCAGCACGTGACCTGACCAGCATCTGAGGAGAGCGACCATGCAGATCACCCGAAGCTCCATCGACACCGCCAAGGGTCCCGCCGACTGGTTCACCGGCGACGTCTACATCGACGCCGTCGCCGCTGCGCCTGCGCCCTCCCGGGTGGCCGCAAACCTGGTGCACTTCATGCCCGGCGCGCGCACCCACTGGCACCGCCACCCGCTGAGCCAGACCGTCTTCGTCACCGAGGGCGTCGGCCTGTGCCAGCGCCGCGGCGGACCGGTCGAGGTCATCCGTCCCGGCGACCGCGTCCTCTTCGAGGCCGACGAGGAGCACTGGCACGGCGCTGCGCCGAACCGGCTCATGGTCCACCTGGCCATCAACGAGGGCGACGCCGACCACGCCGTCGTGCACTGGCTGACGCCGGTCACCGACGAGGAGTACGCCGCCGCTCCGGCCGTCGACTGACACCCGTCCCCACCTGATCACCGATGAACGAGGAGCACTCCCCCATGCGCGTCACCGCCTACGCCGCCCCCGCCGCCGGCCAGCCCCTGGCCCCCACCACCATCGAGCGCCGGGACGTCGGCCCGAACGACGTCCTCATCGCCATCGAGTTCGCCGGCGTCTGCCACTCCGACATCCACACCGTCAACGGCGACTGGGGTCCCCAGCCCTTCCCGGTCGTGCCCGGCCACGAGATCGTCGGCGTCGTCGCCGAGGTCGGCTCCGACGTCACCGAGCACCAGGTCGGCGACCGCGTCGGCGTCGGTTGCATGGTCAACTCCTGCGGCGAGTGCGCCAACTGCCGCAACGGCGACGAGCAGTACTGCCTCAACGGCATGGTCGGCACCTACGCCGGCACCGACCGCGACGGCAGCACCACCCAGGGCGGCTACTCCACCCATGTCGTCGTGGACGCCGACTACGTGCTGTCCGTCCCCGCAGGCCTCGACCCCGCCGCCGCCGCGCCGCTGCTGTGCGCAGGCATCACCACGTACAGCCCGCTGCGCCGCTGGGGCGCGGGGCCCGGCAAGCGGGTCGCGGTCGTCGGGCTGGGCGGCCTCGGTCACATGGCCGTCAAGCTCGCCGCCGCGATGGGGGCCGAGGTGACGGTGCTGTCGCAGTCGCTGAAGAAGCAGGAGGACGGCCTTCGATTGGGTGCCACCCACTACCACGCCACCAGCGACCCGGACACGTTCACCCAGCTCGCCGGCCGGTTCGACCTGATCGTCAACACCGTCAGCGCGCCGATCGACGTCGACGCCTACCTGTCGCTGCTGGCGGTGGACGGCACGCTGGTGAACGTCGGCGCCCCCGCCGAGCCGCTGTCCCTGAACGTCATGTCGCTGATCGGCGGCCGCCGTTCCTACGCCGGCTCGATGATCGGCGGCATCGCCCAGACCCAGGAGATGCTCGACTTCTGCGCCGAGCACGGCATCGGCGCCGAGATCGAGGTCATCGCCGCCGACCGGATCAACGACGCCTACGAGCGCGTCCTGGCCTCCGACGTCCGCTACCGCTTCGTCATCGACACAGCCACCCTCCGCTGAAGCCCCGCGCCCGCCCGGAGCCATCCCCCCGCGGCCCGGGCGGGCGCTCGACACCGAAGGACGCTCGGATGACGACGACCCCTCGGCGGACCAGCGCCGCCGCGATCTCAGCCATCGCGCTCAGCCTCACGGCATGCTCGAGTCCCCAGTGGCGCAGCCACGATCCTGGTGGGCGGTGACCTGATCGGGCAGTCCACGGCGGTCCGGCTCGACGCCGCCACCGGCGCACTGCTCATCCCGCACACCGCCCCCGGGCAGCTGCGGCTCACGCTGTTCAGCCTGTGCTGGTCGATGTTCGGCCTCAGCCTGCTGGCCAGCCTCGTGGTGATCACCCTGCTCTGGGGCCGGCTGGCCCGGCACAAGGTCGGCGCCGCCGCGGCCGTGCCGACGTTGTGGATCGTGCTCGGTCCGCTGGGCCAGTCGATCACCGCCGCGAACAACGTGGGGGCCCAGGCGCACCTCGCCGTCCCCGCACCGTTCAGCACGGCGTTCCAGGCGTTGGAGCTGGTCTACGGCCTGCCGGTCTGGGGCTTCGCCATGATGTGGGCCGCGCTCGCCATCGCCATCACCGTGCGCACCGCGCGGCAGCACCTGCCCTTCTCGCCGACCTGGTGGTCGTTCACCTTCCCCGTCGGCACCGTCGTCACCGGCACATCGGGCCTCGCCGTGCACAGCGACGACACGTTCTTCACCGTCGCCGCCGTCCTGTTCTTCCTCGGCCTCGTCACCGCCTGGGCCACCGTCGCCGTCCGGACGGCACACGGCGTCCTCACCGGCCAGCTGCTCCGCTGAACCTCTGCCGCGGTGGGCCCGTGGCCACTGGGGACCTAGCCTGCGGGCATGCGTGCTGTGCAGATCACCCGCTTCGGCGGCCCGGAGGTCCTCGACGTCGTCGACCTGCCCGACGCGACCCCCGGCGAGGGCGAGCAGCTGTTCGACATCTCCTCCTGCGGCGTCAATTTCGCTGATACGCACCACCGCGTGTCCTGAGAGGTACCTCAGCAGCACGGGAACAGCACGCGCGCAGGGTGTGCGGCCGGGCTCCGCTGGGCGAGCAGCAGCTCTGCCTCGTCGCGGGCTGCCCGCGACACGACAGTTCTTGACTGGTTCAAGCGGTGCCGTGACGATGAGGCGATGCCGGACGCTGCGGACCTCGAGCGCGTGCTGCGCGCGGCGGGTCTGCGGGTCACCCGCCCGCGCCTGGCAGTACTGGACGCCGTCTACGCACATCCGCACGTCGACACCGATGCGCTGATCGCCGCTGCTCGCGCGCGCATGGACGCGGTGTCGCACCAGGCGGTGTACGACGTGCTGCGCATCCTCACCGACCGGGGTCTGGTGCGCCGCATCCAGCCACAGGGCTCCGTCGCGCGCTACGAGGCGCGGGTCGGTGACAACCACCACCACCTGGTCTGCCGGTCCTGCGGCGCCATAAGCGACGTCGACTGCGCCGTCGGGGAGGCACCCTGCCTCACCCCCTCCACCGACGAGGGCTTCCTCGTCGACGAGGCCGAGGTCATCTACTGGGGCCGCTGCCGGTCCTGCGCGACGACTCCTGCCACCTCTGCAGCCCCCGACCGTCCTGCAACACAGAGAGGTACACCGTGACCGAGCACGACAAGACCACGACCCAGAGCACCAGCGAGAGCGAGAACCCGGCGATCCCCTCGCCGACCCCGGCCACCAACCGCCGGCCGCGCAGCAACCGCGACTGGTGGCCCAACCAGGTCGACCTGTCGGTGCTCAACAGGCCGGCGAAGAGCTCCGACCCGCTCGGCGAGGACTTCGACTACAAGACCGAATTCGCGAAGCTCGACGTCGAGCAGGTGAAGCGCGACCTCGTCGAGCTCATGCACACCTCGCAGGACTGGTGGCCCGCCGACTGGGGCCACTACGGCCCGCTGTTCATCCGCATGTCCTGGCACGCGGCCGGCACCTACCGCATCGCCGACGGGCGGGGCAGCGGCAACACCGGCGCGCAGCGCTTCGCCCCGCTGAACAGCTGGCCGGACAACGCGAGCCTGGACAAGGCCCGCCGCCTGCTGCTGCCGGTCAAGCAGAAGTACGGTCGCAAGCTGTCCTGGGCCGACCTGCTCCTGCTCGCCGGCAACGTCGCGCACGACGACATGGGTCTGAAGACCTTCGGCTTCGCCTTCGGCCGCGAGGACACCTGGCAGCCCGAGGAGGTCTTCTGGGGCCCGGAGGACACCTGGCTCGGCGATGAGCGCTACAGCGGCGACGACCCGCTCGACCTCGAGGAGGGCCACCTCGCGGCAGTCACCATGGGTCTGATCTACGTCAACCCCGAGGGCCCGAAGGGCCGGCCCGACCCGGTCGCCTCGGCCCACGACATCCGGGTGACCTTCAACCGGATGGGCATGACCGACGAGGAGACCGTCGCCCTCATCGCCGGCGGCCACACGTTCGGCAAGACGCACGGGGCGGGGAACCCAGAGCTCCTCGGGCCGGAGCCGGAGGGCTGCCCGGTACACGGCAACGGTCTGGGCTGGATCAGCCAGTACGGCACCGGCAAGGGCGCCGACGCCATCACCAGCGGCCTCGAGGGCGCCTGGACGCCGACGCCGACGACGTGGGACAACACGTACTTCCAGATGCTGTTCAGCTACGAGTGGGAGCTCACCGAGAGCCCCGCGGGTGCCAAGCAGTGGAAGCCGAAGAACCCCGAGGCGCAGGAACTCGTCCCCGATGCGCACATCGAGGGGAAGAAGAACCCGCCGATGATGGCGACGACGGACCTCGCGCTCATGGCCGACCCCGGCTTCCGCGAGATCTCCGAGCGCTACTACAACGACCCCGAGTACTTCGCCGACCAGTACGCCCGGGGCTGGTTCAAGCTGCTGCACCGTGACATGGGCCCGAAGAGCCGCTACCTCGGCCCGGACGTGCCCAGCGAGGACCTCATCTGGCAGGACCCGGTCCCCGCGGTCGACCACGAGCTCGTCGGCGAGGCCGAGGTCATCGACCTGAAGCAGCGCCTCCTCGCCTCCGGCCTGACCGTCCCGCAGCTGGTGCACACGGCCTGGTCGGCCGCCGCGTCGTACCGCGGCACCGACATGCGCGGCGGAGCCAACGGCGCCCGACTGCGCCTGGAACCGCAGATCGGCTGGGCGGTCAACGCCGGCGTCCGGGACGTGCTGCCGGTGCTCGAGCGAGTCAAGCAGGAGTTCGAGCAGCAGACCGGGAAGCAGGTCTCGCTCGCCGACCTGATCGTGCTCGGCGGCACCGCCGCGGTGGAGAAGGCCGCGGCGGACGCCGGCGTGCCGATGACCGTGCCCTTCCACCCGGGGCGCACCGACGCCTCCCAGGAGCAGACCGACGTCGACAACGTCCGCTGGCTCGAGCCGCGGGCCGACGGCTTCCGCAACTGGGTCTCGCCGGGCAGCAAGCTGCAGCCCGAGACGCTGCGGGTCGACCGCGCCTACATGCTCGAGCTGACCGCCAAGGAGATGACGGTCCTGCTCGGCGGGCTCCGCGTGCTCGGCGCCAACACCGGCGGCGTGCAGCACGGCGTCTTCACCGACCGGCCCGGCGTGCTGTCCCAGGACTTCTTCCGCAACCTGCTCGACCTGGGCATCTCCTGGCGCAGCGCGACCGACGCCGAGGGCGTCTACGAGGGTCTGGACGCCGATGGCACCGTCGTCCGCACCGCCACCGCCGCCGACCTCGTGTTCGGGTCGAACTCCATCCTGCGCGGCATCGTCGAGGTCTACTCGGCCGACGACGCGCAGGAGATGTTCGTACGGGACTTCGCCGACGCGTGGGTCAAGGTCATGGAGCTCGACCGCTTCGACCTGCGGTAGGCACCACGTGTCCGGATGCCCCAGCCCGCACCCAGCGGGCTGGGCCATTCGGCGTGTCACGCGACGTGCTGATCACCACCCTCTGATTCGTCGGGTCGTTCGATGAGCTTGCCGTTCTTGAATACCGCGCCCGGCTACGACGAGGAGCTGCGCAACTCGGTGTTCTTCGAGCGTGGTCTGCACGCGACGTCCATCTGCGGCGACGTCGGTGCCGCGGTGGCCGTGGCGATGCTGCGGGGGCAGGACGAGGCGGGATCGCCTCCGCCGCCGGCATCGCGGCCAGCATGGGCGCCGGCCTGCTGGAGGCCAACGGCACCGGCGGGACCGTCAAGCGGGTCCACTGCGGCTGAGCCGCGCGCTGCGGCGTGGCAGCGGCCGATTTGGCCCGGCACGGGCTCACCGGCCCGCCGACCGTGCTGGAGGGCCGCTTCGGGTTCCTGCAGGCGTTCTGCGGCGACCGCGCCCACCCGGACGCCGTCGTCCGCGGCCCGGGCACGGACTGGGAGCTGCCGCGCGTGGTCTTCAAGTCGTACCCGTGCAACCACTTCACCCACGCGATCGAGCTGGGCGTCGCCAAGCCCGTCCTGCGCACGATCGCCGAGCCACCCGAGGCCAAGGCGCGGCCGGCCTCCGGGTACCACGCGGCGTTCAGCGGCCCCTACACGGTCGGGGAGCGCTGAGGTCGAGACAGTTACCGCTCCCGGACGGCGTAGGTCAGGTGGGTCACCCGCTGCGTCGGCTCCGCGCGGACCGGCTCGAGGGCCACGCGGCCCGCGTCCACGCCCTCGAACAGGCGGATTCCGGAGCCGAACAGCACGGGTGACAGCGCGGTCGTGAACTCGTCGATGAGGCCGGCGTTCACGTACTCCAGGATC